>JBEBCX010000012.1:0-11511 GCA_041157425.1 Cyanobacteriota bacterium
AAGGAGGAGCTGCGCCACCTGATCCGTCGCCTGCGGGACCGCTTTGATCTCACGGTGCTGATCATTGAGCACCACGTGCCGCTGATGCTCGGGCTCTGCGACCGCCTGGCGGTGCTCAATTTCGGGCGCCGCATCGCCCTTGGTACGCCGGATGCGGTGCGCAACGACCCCGCCGTGATCGAGGCCTACCTGGGGGGGCAAGCATGAGCGCAACCATGACCGCACCGCTGCTGGCCCTGGAGCGCCTGAGCGTGCGCTACGGCGGCGTGACCGCCCTGCGCAGCCTGGATCTGGTGGTGCACCGCGGGGAGCTGGTGACGCTGCTCGGCTCCAACGGAGCTGGCAAGAGCACCACGCTGCGCGCGATTTCGCAACTGGTGCCGGCCGCCGCTGGCACCCTGCGCTGGAACGGCGGCGTGATCAACGGCCTGCCCACCGAGCGCACGGTGAAGCTGGGGATTGCCCACTGCCCGGAGGGGCGGCGGGTGCTGGCCCGCCAGAGCGTGGCCGACAACCTGGAGCTCGGGGCCTGGCTGCGGCGCGACCGCAACGCCATCCGCCGCGACCTCGAGCGCTGCTACAGCCTCTTCCCCCGCCTGGCGGAACGGCGCACGCAGGCGGCGGGCTCCCTGTCGGGCGGGGAGCAGCAGATGCTCGCGATCGGGCGCGCCCTGATGGCCCAGCCCACCCTGCTGATGTTGGACGAACCCAGCCTGGGGCTCGCCCCCAAGCTGGTGGCCGAGGTGATGGGGGCCCTCAGCAGCCTGCATGCCGATGGGCTGACGATCCTGCTGGTGGAGCAGAACGCCCAGGCCGCCCTGGACATCGCCAATCGCGGCTACGTTCTCGAGGCTGGGGAGCTCAGCCTGGAGGGCACCGCGGAGGAGCTCTTGGGCAACCCCGCCCTGCGGGAGGCCTACCTGGGCAGCGGCTGATCCCAGCGCCGGCTCAGGGCCGCTCCGGCACCGCCGCCGCATCCAACCGCCGCGGGTCGGCCACCCCCAGGCTGCCGCGGCCATCGGGCAACAGCTCCACGGAATTGGCGGAGCCCATGGCCGGGGTGAGCACCACCCGGTGGCCCCGTTGCTGCAACAGGCGCAGCGTGTCCGGGCTGAGGCCCTCCTCGGTGCTGATCTGATCAGGCCACAGCTGGCTGTGGATGCGGGGGGCCGCCACGGCGGAGGCCAGGTTGAGGCCATGCACCAGGCGATTGAGCAGCACCTGCAGCACCGTGGTGATGATGCGGCTGCCGCCGGGGCTGCCGGTGGCCAACCAGGGGCGGTCGTCGGGCCCGAACACCAGCGTGGGGGTCATCGAACTGAGTGGCCGGCGGCCGGGGGCGATGGCGTTTTGGGCGCCCTGGCGCAGGCCGTAGGCGTTGGCGGCACCCGGCTTGGCCGTGAAATCGTCCATCTCGTTGTTGAGCAGATAGCCCGCCCCCGGCACCGTGATGCCATTGCCATAGGCGGTGTTGAGGGTGGTGGTGAGCGCCACCAGGCCGCCGTCGCGGTCCACCACCGACAGATGGGTGGTGTTGGTGCCCTCCGCCAGGGGGGTGGGTTCGGCCTCCAGCTCCGCCGCCGGCCGGTGGCGATCGGCACGCAACCGTTGCCGTTGCTGGGCGGCATGGCGATCGCTGAGCAGCCAATCCAACGGCATCGCCACCTGGGCCGGATCCCCCAACAGGCGGTTGCGGTCGCGGTAGGCCAGGTTCATCGCCTCCACCATCGTGTGGACCGTGGCGGCGCTGTTGAGGCCCGTGGCCGCCAGATCCAGGGGCTCCAGCACCTTGAGCAGCTGCAGCAGGGTGGCGCCACCGCCACTGGGGGGCGGCATGGTGAGCACGCGGTGGCCGCGGAAGCGGGCCTGCAGCGGCGTGGCCCAGGGGGCGCGGTAGGCCGCCAGGTCGGCGGCGCTGATCAGGCCACCCCCGCGGGCCATCAGCGCCACCAACGCCCGGGCCAGGCGGCCGCGGTAAAAGCAGGCCGCCCCCTCGGCGGCGATGCACCGCAGGCTGGCCGCCAGCTGCGGCTGCCGCAGGATCTCGCCCGGGCCGTAGGGCTCTCCGCCGGCCTTGAAAAACTGCCGCGCACTGGCCGGATCCGCCCGCAGCAGGGGTCCCGCCGCCCGCAGCGAGCGGCTCAGCTCCGCCCCCACCGGAAAGCCCCGCTCCGCCAGGGCAATGGCCGGTGCCAGCACCGCGGCCAGCGGCAAGCAGCCGTAGCGGGCCTGCACCTGGGTGAGCCCCGCCACACTGCCCGGCACCGCCGTGCTGCGCAAACTGCGCAGGGCCAGGTCGCGGTTGACGCTGCCATCGGGGTTGAGGAACAGATCAGCCCGGGCCCGCCCGGGGGCCGTTTCGCGGAAGTTGAGGGCCACCGCCTCGCCGCGGCCCACGGCGATCGCCTGCGGGGGGGAAACGGCGCGGGCCACGGCGGGGCAGGTGCGAATCGCCCCCGTGCGCGGCAGCCACAGCACCAGAAAGCCACCACCGCCCAGGTTGCCGGCCTGCGGCAGGGTCACCGCCAGGGCAAACGAGGTGGCCACGGCCGCATCCACGGCATTGCCGCCGCGGCGCAGGATCGCCGCCCCCACCGCCGCCGCCCGGGCCTCCTGGGCCGCCACCATGCCGCCGCTGGATTCCAGCGGCTGCGCCCGCTGGGCCTGCTCCTGCAGCAGGTTGGCGGCGGGGGCAGCGGGGATGGCGCTGGGGGCGGCCAGCAGCGGCAGCGCCGCCAGCAGCAGGGCGGGGGTCATCGCCCACCCCCCTCGCCGGCGGGGCCGTAGCCGCCCCCGCCGGGGGTGGCCACCGACACCCGATCGCCGGGCTGCAGCTCCAGCGCCACCGAGCCCGGCAGCGGCTGGGCGGTGCCATCGGCGCGGATCAGTGCATTGCTGCCGCAGGCGCCGGGCCCACCGCCCGCCAAGCCAAAGGGGGGCACCTCGCGGCTGCCGCTCAGCAGCGACAGGGTGAGCGGCTCCAGGGCCCGCAGCTCCCGCACCACCCCATCGCCACCGCACCAGCGGCCGGCCCCACCGCTGCCGCGGCGAATCGCAAAGCGCTCCAGCCGCACCGGCAGCCGCTGCTCCAGGATTTCGGGATCGGTGAGGCGGGAGTTGGTCATGTGGCTCTGCACCGCCGAGGCCCCATCAAAGCCGTCGCCGGCGCCGGTGCCGCCGCAGATGGTTTCGTAGTACTGGCACCCGGCGTTGCCGAAGCTGAGGTTGTTCATGGTGCCCTGGGCCGCCGCCATCACCCCCAGGGCGGCGAACAGGGCATTGGCCACCGCCTGGGAGGTTTCCACGTTGCCGGCCACCACCGCCGCCGGGGGGTTGGGATTGAGCAGGGAGCCCGCGGGCACCACCAGCTCCAGCGGCACAAAGCAGCCGGCGTTGAGGGGGATCGGCTCCGGCACCAGGCAGCGGAAGCCGTAGAGCACCACCGCCTTGGTGATCGCCAGGGGGGCGTTGAGGTTGCCGCCGTGCTGGGGGGAGGTGCCGCTGAAATCAATGCGGGCCCGCCGGCGGCGGTGGTCACAGCGCACCGCCACCTGGATCCGCAGGCCGTTGTCGAGCTGCACGGTGGCCTGGCCGTCGTGCAGGCGATCGATCACCCGACGCACCGCCTCGGCGGCGTGGGCCTGCACCTGGGCCATGGCCCCCTGCACCGCCTCGGGCCCCACCGCCGCCATCAGCGCCTGCAGACGCTCCACCCCCAATTGGTTGGCGGCCACCTGGGCCTGCAGGTCCTGCAGGAGCTGGTCGGGGTTGCGGGCGGGCCAGGGGCCCTGGGCGAGCCGTTGGCGCCACAACGGCTCCAGCAGGGTGCCATTGCGCACCAGGGGCACGTTGTCGAACAGCAAGCCCTCCTCGGCGATGCTGCTGCTCTGGGAGGGCATCGAACCGGGCGTGATGCCACCCACATCGGCGTGGTGGCCGCGGCAGGCCACAAAGGCCCGCAGCTGGCCGCCCTCAAACACCGGCGTGATCACGGTGAGATCCGGCAGGTGGGTGCCGCCGTTGAACGGGTTGTTGGACACCACCGCATCACCGGCGGCCAAGGGCGGATGGTCGCCGGCGTCCACGGCCCGCAGCAACGCCACCACGCTCTCCCCCATGGAGCCCAGGTGCACGGGAATGTGGGGTGCGTTGGCCACCAACTGCCCCTGGGCGTCGAACAGGGCGCAGGAGAAATCCAGCCGCTCCTTGATGTTCACCGAGGCGCTGGTCTGCTGCAGGCGGGTGCCCATCTGCTCGGCGATGGCCGTGAAGCGATGGCTGAACAGCTCCAGGCCGATGGGGTCAAGGCCAATGGAATCGGGGCTGGTGGCAAGGGGGGGCGCCGGCGGGGCGGCCCGGTGCTCGAGCAACAGCTCCCCGCCCGCCAGGCAGCGGGCGCTCCACTGGGGCGGCAGCAGGTTGGTGCCGGTGGGCTCGGTGATCAGGGCCGGCCCCTCCACCACCTGGCCGGGGCGCAGCCCCTGGCGGTGCCAGAGCTGGGCAGAACGCCAGGCGCCATCGCAGTGGATCTGAATCGGCTGCGGCTCCTGGCCAGGCGCGGTTGGCGGTGGGGCGGCCGTTGGCATCGGTGAGGGCAGCGCGGCCGGCTGAACGGCCAGCCCGCCAGTGCGCAGCAGCGTGAGCCGATCCACGATCACCGCGGGGCGGCCCCCAGGGCCGGCCTGCGGCAGGTAGCCGTAGCGGCGCCGGTAGAGCGCCTCAAAGGCGTCGAGCAGTTCGCCGCAGTGCGCCTGGGGAAGCCAGGCCACCGCCAGCGGCTGATCGCTGCCCCCCAGGCGCAACTGCAGCTGCCGTTGCGGCGGCGATGGGCCCGGGTCGTCGGCCAGCTGGCGCTCCAACCGCCGCAGCAGCTCGGGGGTGAGCGGCTCCGCCACGGGGTGCTCCTGCAGCTGCCCCTCCTCCGCCAGGCCGATGCCATAGGCCGAGAGCACCCCGGCCAGGGGATGCAGCAACACCTGGGCCATGCCCAGCTGCTCAGCCAGGGCGCAGGCGTGCTGGCCGCCGGCCCCGCCGAAGCTGCAAAGCACCGCCTGGCGCAGGTCGTGGCCCTGCTGGATCGACACCCGCCGGATGGCTTCAGCCATGCGCTCCAGCGCCACCGCCAACGCCCCCTCCGCCACGGCTTCGGGGCTGGTGCCCATGGCCTCCGCCAGCTGTTCAAATTGACGCTGCACCAGCGGCAGGTCGAGCGGTTGGCGGCCGTCGGGGCCGAACAGCGCGGGGAACTGCTCAGGCCGCAACCGCCCCAGCAGCAGATTGGCGTCGGTGAGCGTCAGGGGGCCGCCACGGCGGTAGCAGGCCGGGCCGGGCACCGCCCCCGCCGACTGCGGACCCACCGCCAGGCGCAGCCCATCAAAGTGCAGCTGGGACCCACCCCCCGCCGCCACGGTGTGGATCTGCAGCATCGGCGCCTGGATCGGCACGCCCCCCAGCTCCACCTGCTCGCGCCGCGGCCAGTCCCCCTCGCAGTAGCAGACGTCGGTGGAGGTGCCGCCCATGTCAAAGCCCACGATGCGGGAGAAGCCGGCGGCGGCGGCGGTGCGCACCGCCCCCACCAGGCCACCGGCGGGGCCGGAGAGGATCGTGTCCTTGGCGCGCAGGGCCTCGGGGGCCGCGAGCACCCCACTGGATTGCATCACCCGCAGGGGCACCTGCGGGCCCAACTGCCGCTGCACCCGAGCCAGGTAGCCCTGCAGCACCGGCGCCACCGCCGCCTCCAACACGGTGGTGTGGCCGCGGGGCACCAGCCGGGGCAGGGGGCTCACCCGATGGGAGAGGCACACCGTCTCGAAGCCCAACGTCTCCAGCCAGGTGCCAAGGGCCAGCTCATGGCTCGGATTCACGGTGCTGTGCAGCAGCGCCACGGCGACGCTGGTGCAGCCATCGGCGCGGGCCTGGAGCAGTTGGGCCTGCAACGGCGCATCCAACGCCAATGGCTCCAGCTCCTCGCCGCTTGCGGCCAGGCGGCCGCCCACCTCCAGCACCCGCCGCTGCAGCGGCTCGGGCCGCAGGATCTGCAGCGCAAACAACGCCGGGCGGTGCTGGTCGCCGATGGTCAGCAGATCACCAAAGCCGCGGTTGAGCAGCAGCAGCGTGGGGGCCCCCTTGCGCTCCAGGAAGGCGTTGGTGGCCACGGTGGTGCCCAGGCGCACCTCCAGCACCCGCTCCGGCGGGATCGGAGCCTGAGGGTCGCTCAGACCGAGGATGGCGCGGATGGCCGCCACGGCAGGGTCGTCGCCGCGGCCGGGCTGCTCGGAGAGCACCTTCTCCACCCGCAGCTCACCGTTGGGGCCATAGGCCACCACATCGGTGAAGGTGCCGCCGCGATCAATCCAGAACCGCCAGCCGGCGGGCATCAGCGGTAGTTCTGGAACTGCAGGGGCACCTCCACGTCCTGGCCCTTGAGCAGGTTGATGGCGGCCTGGAGATCGTCCTTGCTTTTGCCGGTGATGCGCAGGGTGTCGCCCTGGATCGCCACCGTCACCTTCTTGAGCTCATCGCGCACGGTTTTGCTCAGCTGTTTGGCCAGCTCCTGGCTGAGGCCCTTGCGCAGCTTCACCACCTGCTTGAGGCGGTTGCCTCCCACCGGTTCGGGGGTCTGGAAATCAAAGATCTTCAGCGACAGGTTGCGCTTGGTGGCCTTCTGACGCAACACGTCCTCCACCGCCTGCAGGGTCATGTCGCTGGCCGTGGTGATCGTGAAACTGGTCTCCTCCAGATCGATCTCGGTGCCCGAATCCTTGAGGTCGTAGCGGGTGGAGACGTCGCGGCGCACCTGATCGAGGGTGTTCACCAGTTCCTGGCGGTCGAAGTCGGAGACGACGTCAAAGGAATAGGTGTCGGCCATGGGACAGCGGTGGGCGAGGACCACACCCTAGAAAAGGGGCACCGATTCGCCTGCGCCCCTGGGCGCCGCTGCCCGTGGATGCGAGCTTTGCCTGGTCGCTGCTGCTGGCCGCCGGGGTGGTGGTGTCCAGCCTGGTGCCGTTGGGGGCGGCCCGCTCCCAGGCCAACTTCCAACTGAGCGATCTGGCGGCCCCACGGGCCATGGCGGATCGCCTGCCGGAGTGGGGCAAGCGGGCCAACTGGGCCCACCTCAACAGCTTTGAGGCCTTCACCCTGTTCGCCCCGGCGGCCCTGCTCTGCCTGGTCAGCCAGGTGCACAATCCGATCGCGGTGGTGGCCGCCTGGACCTACCCGGCCCTGCGCCTGGCCTACATCGCTGCTTACGTGGCCAACCTGCCGCCGCTGCGCTCGCTCTGCTGGGCCGGCGCCATGGTGTGCACCGGAATCCTCTACCTGGAGGGTCTGAAGGCGGTGCTGGCGGCGGGGTAGCTGGAGGGTGATCCGGCGCGGGTGAACTAGTCGAAGTACATCAGGCTCACCACCTTGCCCATGTCTTCGGCGGTGCGGCAGCTGGCGATCAACGTTTCGCTGTCGTGGAAGGCGTAGCAGATCAGTTGGTCGCAGCGGCGGATGATCTCCTGGTTGCAGAGGCTGCTGGCCATCGGCAGCGGCAGCTCGTCGTTTTCGGGCTTCTCCACCAGGTGCAGCACCCGCTCGAGCTGGTCGCGGGATTCGCGCGGCTGACGCTCCAGGCTTTGGGGCAGCAGCACCGTGAGGCGGGAGGCATCCACCTCCAGCACCCCGCGGATCACGGCGGCGTTCACCCCCTGGGATCCGGAGGTGATCAGGCTGTGGCCCTCCTGGGCCAGGGAGCGGGCCACCAACTCCACCAAATGCACCGACACGACAGGCACATGGCGGCTGCCGAGGATGGCGATGCGGCGCTTGCTGCGGTCCTGCAGCATCGCCAGTTCCTGGGCCAGGGTGTCAATCCGGTCGAGGGCCGGCAAATCAAGAGACCGGGTCAACGCACGCCACCTGCTGACAGCTCGAAACTAGCAGTGGTCAAGCGGCGACCGGCAGGCGCAGCCTGGCCAGCAGGGGCTGGAAATTGCAGTGCTCCTCCACCAGCCGGAAGGCGAAGGTGGCCTTCACCGATTCATGCAGGCGCACGTGGCCGAAGGTGCTCTCCACCACCTCCACGGTGGTGAGGGTGTCGTGCTCCACCTTGAGCAGCGGCACCTCCAACTCCTCGGCGCGGGAGATCAATTGCGGCAGCGGCTCACCGGCGCCGGTGAGGATCAGGCACTGGGTGGAGGCCTCCAGGGCCGCCAACTGAATGTCGGTGCGATCGGCACCGGTCACCACCGCCATGTTGCGGCGGCGGCGGAAGAACT
Source organism: Cyanobacteriota bacterium (assembly GCA_041157425.1). Taxonomy (GTDB): domain Bacteria; phylum Cyanobacteriota; class Cyanobacteriia; order PCC-6307; family Cyanobiaceae; genus Vulcanococcus. Next base: position 8,265 of record JBEBCX010000012.1, read on the forward strand.
CCATGGCGGAGTTCACGTTCATGGCGCCAATCGAGAGCGTCTCCACCAGCAGATCCAGGCGGTCGTGGCAGCAGAGCACCCGGGCGTCGAGGCGCCGCACCAGCTCCTCCACCGTGACGCTGCGCAGCAGCGGCGAGCGGGGCATCACCCCCAGCACCGGCAGGCCCAGGTGTTCCAGGGCGGGCACCACATCGGCCCGCAGGGTCTCCACCTGCTCCGGCGGCACCCCGTTGAGCACCACACCGCAGAGCAGATCCCCCAGCTGCCGCTGGGCCTCCAGGAGCGGCTCGACGCTGCTGCAGGCCTCCCAGGCATGCACCAACAACACCGGCGCCTGCAGCCCCTGGGCCACCTGGGCCAGGCTCAGGCCGTAGAGCAGTCCGTCGTGCAGGTGGCCGGAGGCCTCCAGCAGGGTGAGCCCATCGCTGCAGCCCTGGAGCCGCTGGCGCAAGCGCTCAAAGCCGGCACCGGCCTGCAGATCACCGGCGAGCAAGCGCTGCCGGGCCGCCTCGCTGCCCTGCAGATGCACCGACGGCACCAGCTGGTCGTCCGCCAGGCCAAGGATCTGGCCCACGAAACGCACGTCGTCATCAATCAGCTCGGCGCCATCCGGGGTGGCTTCGGCGCTATCGGCCAAGGGCTTGCCCAGCCGCACCGGCACCCCCTGCTGCAGCAGCAACCGGGCCAAACCCAGCACCACGGCGGATTTGCCGCTGAAGGCCTGGCAGGAGCCAATCAGCAGCGCACTGGCCTGGCCCATGGGAACAACGCTGTTCGGGCGAATCTAGGCTGATCCAGCGGCAGCTCAACAGCTCCCCCGACAGCCCCATGGTTCAGCTGCCCTTGGATGGCATCACCGTGGCGGTGACCGGCGCCAGCGGCAGCCTCGGCCAGGCCCTGCTGCGCCAGTTGCACCGCGAAGGGGCCACGCTGGTGGCCCTCACCAGCCGTGAGGAACCGCTGCAGCTCAGCGACGCGGACGGCCGCCCCATCCCCCTGCGGCAGGTGGTCTGGCGCTGCGGCGAGGAGGGGGCCCTGGAGCCGGTGTTGGCGGACTGCCAGCTGCTGGTGATCAACCACGGCTTCAACAGCCACGGCGACCGCAGCGCCAACGCCGTGGAGGCGTCGCTGGAGGTGAATGCCCTCAGCAGCTGGCGGCTGCTGGAGCTGTTTGCCCGGCTGGCCCAGGCCGATCCCCCGGGGCACCCCCGGCGCGAGCTGTGGATGAACACCTCCGAAGCCGAAATCCAGGCGGCGGTGAGCCCCCTGTATGAGCTCAGCAAACGGCTGCAGGGGCAGTTGCTCAGCCTGCGCAGCCTCGATCTGGCGGGGCCGCAGCTGCGCATCCGCCGGCTGGTGCTGGGGCCGTTCCGCTCGGCCCTCAACCCCATTGGGGTGATGGGCGCCGGGTTTGTGGCCCGGGAAATCCTGCGGCAGGTGCACTGGAACTGCAGCCTGGTGATCGTGACCCCCAACCCGCTCACCTACGTGCTGATGCCGCTGGCCACCCTCAGCCGCTGGCTCTACTTTTCGCTGACCAGCCGCCCCAGCGCCGAAGCGCCCGCGTTCAAAAGTCGCGGTCGGTGAGGATTTCGCAGCCGTCGCTGGTCACGGCGATGGTGTGCTCCCACTGGGCTGAAAGGCCGCCGTCCACCGTCACCACGGTCCAGCGGTCCTTCAGGGTGCGGCACACCTTGCTGCCGGCATTGAGGATCGGCTCAACCGCGAGCGTCATGCCGGCCCGCAATTTCATGTTGGGCAGCTCCCGGGTGCGGTAGTTGAACACCGAGGGCTCCTCGTGCAGGTTGCGGCCCACGCCATGGCCGGTGTAGTCCTCCACCACGGCGAAGCCATGGGCCTCCACGTGGTCCTGCACGGCGCCGGCCAGGTCGAGCAGGGTGCTGCCGGCCTTCACCGTGGCCAAGCCCTTCATCAACGACTCCTGCGCCACCCGCGACAGGGTCCGGGCCTGCTCCGGCACCCCCTCACCCACACAGATGCTCACGCAGCTGTCGCCGTGGTAGCCATCGAAATAGGCGCCGGTGTCGATCTTCACCAGGTCGCCGGCCTTGATCACCCGCTTGTGGCTGGGGATGCCGTGCACCACCTCGTGGTTGATCGAGGCGCAGATGCTGGCGGGGAAACCGTGGTAGCCCTTGAAGCTGGGCACGGCACCCATCTCGCGGATGCGGCGTTCGGCGTGGGCGTCGAGGTCGCCGGTGGTCATGCCCGGAGCGGCGATGTCGATGATCTCGCGCAGCACCGTGGCCACGATGCGGCTGGCCTGGCGCATCGTGTCGATCTCACGGGCGCTTTTCACCTCCACGCCGCGGCGGCTCTTCTGAATGCGCGGGCCGGTTTGGGTCACCAGGGCCTGGTGGGCTTCGGCGCTCGCCTCGGCCTTGGTTTTCTGACTGGCGGCCAGCAGTTCGGCGAACAGATTCATCGCAACGGTTGAGGCCCCACCAAATCAAGTTAGAACCTGAGCACCGCGTCCGCTGCCTTCGGCCATGTCGACGTTGTTGGCCCAGGTGCGCCGCTGGCACGCCGCCGCGGCCCCCTTTGTGCTGGCACCGCTGCTGCTCACGGTCTGCACCGGCATGGCCTACCGACTGCTGAAGGACTGGGGCGGCCTGGAACGCGACCAAGTGCACTGGCTGATGACGCTGCACGAGGGGGAATGGCTGGGCCCGGCGGCAGAACCCATCTATGTGTTGCTCAATGGCCTGGGCCTGCTGTGGATGCTGGGCAGCGGAGCCCTGGTGCTCAGCCAGCGCTGGCGCAGGCGCAGCCCCAGCGGGGACGGGGCACCCTGAGCCGGTACACTTGGCGTTTGGCCGGGCGTTCAACCAGCCGGGAAGGCAGCGGAATCCAAGGACATGACTGACGCGAACAACACCGACAAGACCACCTCCGCAGCCGCCGAGACCGCTGCTGAAGCGCCCGCCGTCGAAGCCACCGAGGCTGGCACCGCCGAAGCTGCGGCCACCGAAGCGGCCGTGGCCGTTGCTGAGAAGCCTGCCGCCAAGGCCGCCGCGGGCAAAGCCGCCGGCAAAACCGTGACCGTGGGCAAGCTCAGCGCCCAGGACCTGATCCGCGCCTTCGAGGCCGAGCAGATCGCCAAGCAGGCCAAGGATCTGCCTGAGATCTACGTGGGTGACACCGTGCGCGTGGGCGTGCGCATCACCGAGGGCAACAAGGAGCGCATCCAGCCCTACGAGGGTGTGGTGATCGCCAAGCGCCACGG
>JBEBCX010000013.1:0-11447 GCA_041157425.1 Cyanobacteriota bacterium
CGGTTTCTTGCGCCCCACATCCTCCCCACAGATCCACAGGGACAACCACTGCGGGTGTTGCGGCAGCTGGCGCTCCAGCAGCGCCTGCACGGCGGCCCGGCCGCTGGTGGTCACGATGGCCTGGGGCACACCGGCGGCGGCGGCCTCCCCCATCAGGCGCCGCACCCCCGGCCGCAGGGCCAGCTCGCCGGCGGCCACCAGGGCGGTGTAGTGGCGGGTTTTGCTGGCCTGCAGGGCCTCCACCTCCGCCCCATCGGGGGGCTGGCCGCGGGCCGCGGTGAGGAAATGGCGCAGCCGTTCGCGGCCTCCACTGATGGCCAGCAGCTCCAGATAGGCGGCGGGATCCCAGCGCCAGGGCAGGCCCGCCTCGGCAAAGGCGCGGTTGAAGGCGCGGCGGTGGCCCTGGAGCTCGGTTTCCGCCAGGGTGCCGTCCACATCCCAGAGCAGGGCCGCCGGCAGTGGGGGCATCCCGGGCCTCCGCGATGGGCACTGGGGTTCAGGCTAGGGCTGGACGGCCGCGGCGCGCCCTCCACAATGGGGGCTCCGGCCGTTCAGCGTTGCTCCCCCCGCCCCCTGAGCAACGCCCGACGGCCATGGCTTGGCAACCGCCAACAGCCACCACTTGGCAACTGCCGCAACCCCTGCCCGCTGGCGAGCCGCTGGCGGACCTGGGGCTGCCGGAGGCCCTGCAGGCGCTGCTGCAGCGGCGCGGCTACACCAGCGTTGAGGCGGTGCAGGCGCTGCTGGATCCCCCCGCCGCCCCGGATCCCGCCGCCCATTTCCCCGACCTGGGCCTGGCCGTGGAGCGGCTTCGGCGGGCCTGCCGCCAGGGGGAATCGCTGGCGATCTGCGGCGACTACGACGCCGATGGCATGACCAGCACCGCCCTGTTGGTGGGGGTGCTGGGGCACCTGGGGGCCCGGCCCACGGCGGCGATCCCCAGCCGCCTCGACGACGGCTACGGCCTCAACGCCGCCATGGTGGAGCGCCTGGCGGGCGAGGGCATCGCCCTGCTGGTGACCGTGGACAACGGCATCGCCGCCCACGCCGCCCTGGAGCGGGCCCAGCAGCTGGGGGTGGAGGTGATCGTGACCGACCACCACACCCTGCCGCCGCAGCGCCCGCCGCTGCTGGCCCTGCTGCACCCCGCCACCACCCCCGAGGGGTCGCCCTACCGGGGCCTGGCGGGGGTGGGGCTGGCCTACGTGCTGGCGCGGGCGCTGGCCCAGAAACAGCGCTCCAAGCGCGCCCTGGCCATGGCGCTGGATCTGTTCTGCATCGGCACCATCGCCGACATGGCCCCCCTGCAGGGGGTGAACCGCCGCTGGCTGCTGGATGGCCTGCCGCGGCTCAAGGGCAGCCCCCTGCCGGGGTTGCAGGCGCTGCAGCAACTGGCGGGGCTGGATGAGGCGCCGATCGATGCGGGCACCGTGGGCTTCCAGATCGCCCCGCGCATCAACGCGGTGGGCCGCCTGGGGGATCCCCAGCTGGTGGTGGATCTGCTCACCACCGACGACACCGGCCGGGCCCTGGAGCTGGCCCACGCCTGCGACCAGCTCAACCGCCAGCGGCGGGAGCTGTGCGATGCGATCGAGGCGGAGGCCCGCGCCCTGGTGGACGCGGACGGGCAACAACGCAGCCCCTTTCTGCTGCTGGCCCAGGGCCATTGGCACCACGGGGTGATCGGCATCGTGGCCGCCCGGCTGGTGGACCATTTCGGCCTGCCGGTGGCGCTGCTGGCCTCCGAGGGGGATGGCCGGCTGCGGGCCTCCGTGCGGGCCCCCCAGGGGTTTGCCGTGGATGCGGCCCTGGAGGCCTGCAGCGATCTGCTGGAGCGCCACGGCGGCCACCCCGCCGCCGGCGGCTTCACCGTGAAGGCCGAGCGGGTGGCGGCCCTGCACGAGCGGCTCAACCAACGCGCCCAGGCCTGGCTCAACAGCGAGGCCAGCCTGCGGGCGGTGCGGCCGGAGGCCCTGGTGCCGTTCAGCGCCCTCGACCGCCAGTTCTGGGGCCAGCTGCAACGGCTCGAGCCCTTCGGCATCGGCCACCCCACGCCCGTGTTCTGGAGCAGCCGCTGCCGGGTGGAGGAGCAGCGCCAGCTGCGGGGCGGCCACCTGCAGCTCACCCTGCGGCAGGGGGATGTGCGCCTGCGGGCGATCGCCTGGCGGTGGAGCGGCAGCTGGACCCTGCCCAAGGAGCTGGATGTGGCCTTCCACCTGCGCCTCAACCGCTGGCAGGGGGAGGAGCGGCTGCAACTGGAGCTGGTGGACCTGCGCCCCAGCGGCAGCAACAGCCTGGTGTTGCGCCGCCGCGACCGGCAGTACTGGGTGAGCCACCAGGACGACCACCTGGTGATCCGCAATGCCGAGGGGGAGGAGCTGCGGGCCCGCTGCGGCGGTGGGGCGCCCCAACTGCTGGATCACCCCCAGGGCGACCACCCCTACCTGCGGGCCCTAGTGGCCGACGCCGCCACCGCCCTCGGACTTGCGGCCTAGCAAACGCTCAGCCCACAACAAAGCCCCCCGTGGGAGCGCAGCGGCTCACGCACGGGGGGCTTGGATCTGGCCCCCTCAGAGGGGCCGGGCGGGCCGCCGATCAGAGGGCGCCGCGGCGGTAGAAGAGGATGAAGATCACCGCCGGGCCGGCCACCGTGATCAGGAACAGGGCGGCGAAGTTGGCGATCAGATGGAAGTCGATTCCCATGGGAGAGCGGCGCAGCAACGGCCCAAATCGTGCCTCACATTACGGTCTGCCACCACGGCGGCAGCGGACCAGCCCATGGGCCTGTGACGGGTTGTCACAGCCGCCGGCCGCCGGCGACACCCCAGGGGGCCAGCACCGTGGCTGAGGCCCTGCACTGGCGCTGCATCAGCGGCTGTGGGGCCTGCTGCCGCCTTGACCCCGGCGAGCGCCATGAGGCGATCGAAGCCCTCAGCCCCGAGCAGCGTGAGCTCTACCTCTCCATGGTGGGCCCCGACGGCTGGTGCATCCATTTCGACACCGGCTCCAGCAGCTGCCGCATCTACGAGCAGCGGCCCAGCTTCTGCCGGGTCGACAACCTGGCGACGCTGTTTGAGGTGCCGGCGGAGCAGGCCAACGGCTTTGCCATCGACTGCTGCCGGCAGCAGATCCGCTGCGAGCACGGTGGTCGTGGCATGGTGATGAAGCGTTTCGAGCAGGCCATCCGCCAGCCGCCGTCAGAAGCCTGATGTCCGAACCGCAGCCCGCTGCTCCGCCGCAACCGGCCCCCGACAGCCAGGCCGATGCCGGCTCCTTCGGGGCGGTGTTCCTGACCACCTTCACCACGGTGTTCCTGGCGGAACTGGGGGACAAAACCCAGCTGGCGGCGCTGCTGCTCTCGGCGGAATCCGGCCGCCCGGTGCTGGTGTTCTTCGGGGCCTCCCTAGCCCTGATCAGCTCCAGCCTGGTGGGGGTGGTGCTGGGGCGCTGGCTGTCGCGGGTGCTGCCCCCCCAGCAGCTGGAGCGCCTGGCGGGGATCCTGATGGTGGCCCTGGGCCTGTGGCTCGGCCGTCAGGCGGCGGTGAGTGTCTTTCCCCTGGCCTGAACCATGGACCTTCCCCTGCTGGCCTCCAGCTTCGCCACCGTGTTTCTGGCGGAACTCGGCGACAAAACCCAACTGGCCATCGTGACCATCAGCGGCACCTCCAACCGCAGTGGCGCCGTGTTCGCCGGCAGTTCCTTGGCGCTGGTGCTGGCCAGCCTGCTGGGGGCCGCCGCCGGGGGGTCGCTCTCCTCGGTGATCAGCCCGGATGTGCTGCAGCTGGCCGCATCGGTGGGCTTCCTGGTGATCGGCAGCCGCCTGCTGATCAAGGCCTCCCGCCCCGAACCGGAGAGCGGCGAACCGGACGGCGCCAACGCGGACGGCCCTGAAGCCCCCTGAGCCGCGGCTCGCTATGGTTAAGACGTTGCGAAAGAACCCGAAGGCGTTGGCCGTCTTCAGGAGCTGTTCGCCACCCGTTGAAGCCCCTGGTTGAACCCACCGCCGACGCCCCAGGGCCGACGCCAGCCATCCCGCCAAACGGCCCGCTCTGCCCTGTTCCTGGGCACGTTCCCGCAAGCCATGAAATTCACGGTCGCCGCCCTGATCGACCAGCTGCCCGCAGCCGAGCCGCTGAGCGTCAGCAAGCTGGAGAAAGCCCTCGGCCTCAGCGCCAAGGCCGACAAGGAGCTGCTGCGCATCGCCCTCAGCGCCCTGGTGAAAACGGGGGTGCTGGCGGAGGACGCGCAGGGCATCAGCCGCGTGGAGGACGAGGGGCTGATCGAGGCACGCCTGCGCTGCAGCAGCAAGGGCTTCTGCTTCGCCCTGCGCGACGACGGCGGCGAAGACATCTACATCCGCGACAACCAGCTCAACCACGCCTGGAATGGCGACCGGGTGCTGGTGCGCATCACCCGCGACGGCGGACGCCGCCGCTCCCCCGAAGGGGGCGTGCAATGCATCCTTGAGCGCCACACCACCAGCCTGCTGGCCCATGTGGAGCAGCAGCAGGAGCGGCTGGTGGCGGTGCCCCTGGACGATCGCCTGCTCACCAGCATCGAGCTGCCCAGCGGCGACAGCCAATACCTGCAGCCCGCCGAGGAGGCGGTGGTGGAGGTGCGGGTCGACCGCTATCCCGTGGGCCAGCTGGCGCCCCAGGGCCACGTGGCCCGCAGCCTGGCGGTGAATGCCGGCCCGGCGGCGGACCTCGATCTGCTGCTCACCAAACACGGCCTGCGGGAGCAGCCCGCCGCCCCCAAAACCACCCTCAAAACCCCCGAGGCCAAGGAGCGCGACGACCTCACCGCCCTGCCCACCCTGGCGCTCGACCTCTGGAGCGGCGCCGAAGCGCCCCTGCTGCCGGCGGTGTCGCTGGAGAGCGGCGAGGCCGGCCATCGCCTCTGGGTGCACGCCCCCGCCATTGCCGAGCGCATCGGTTTCGGCAGCCCCCTGGATCTGTTCCTGCGGGAGCAGGGGGAGAGCCTCTGCCTCGGCAGCAGCTGGCTGCCCCTGTTGACCCCGGCCCTCACCAAGGCCGCCGCCTTCAAGCCCGGCAGCAGCGCCGCCGCCCTCTCGGTGCTGCTGGAGATCAGCCCCGAGGGCGAGCTGCAGCACTACCGCTTCTGCCGCAGCACGGTGCAGGTGGATGCCGCCGCCGACGCCAAGGCCCTGCAGGCCCTGGCGGAGCGCAAACCCAAGGCCCGCACCACCCCCGCCGCCCTGAAGGCCCTCAAGGATCAGCTGCCGCTGTTGGAGGGGTTGATCGCCCTGGCCCAGACCCTTCGCCAACGGCGCCTGCAGGCCGGTTCGATCGACCTCGACCTGGCCATGCCCGCCATCGACGGCCTGGGCGACCTGGCGATCCCCGAGCCGGATGAAACCCGCCGGGGCTGGCTGGTGCAGCAGGATCCGGCCCTGAGCAGCTCCGGGCTGCTGCGGGAACTGGTGCTGACGGCCCACCGGGCCCTGGGGCGCCACTGCGCCGCCCTGGAGCTGCCGGCCCTCTACGCCCACAACCCGGCCCCCGACGCCGAGGACCTCAACGACGTGGCCAAGGCGGCCCTGGCCCTGGAGATCCCGCTGGAGCTGGCCGCCGATGGCAACGCCAGCGCCCAGGAACTGGCCAGCGCCTTCGCCGCCAGCGACCGCAGCCGGGTGCTGCAGCAACAGCTGCGCGATCCCCTCAAGCCCGTGAGCCTGGCCACCGAGCCCGGTGCCAACACCGTGGCCGGCGAAGCGGTGGCCTTTGCCCCCTGGTGCTGCCCCGCCCTGCACTACGCCGACCTCTGGAACCAACACCTGCTGGTGCTGCTGCTCAGCGAGGGCAAGGACCGCCCCTCGGTGCGCCACAAAACCCGGGTGGACATCGCCGGCGACAGCAGCCACGGCGTGATCGACTGGCCCCTGCTCAGCCCCGCCCAGCTGGCCCCCCTGGAGGAGGGTCGCAACGCCACGCTGCTGCACCGCCTCAACGGCCGCTCACGGTTTGTCAGTGAGCTGCAAACGGATGCCCTGGCCATGGCCCAGGCCCGCCAGGCCGAACCGCTGGTGGGACAAACCCTCACCGGTGTGATCAGCGGTGTGCAGAGCTACGGCTTCTTCGTGGAGGTGCCCCCCTCCCAGGTGGAGGGTCTGGTGCACGTGAGCTCCCTGAAGGACGACTGGTACGAGTACCGCTCGCGCCAGAACCGGCTGGTGGGCCGCAAGAACCGCCGCAGCTACATGCTGGGCGACGCGGTGGAAGTGATCATCCAGAAGGTGGATGTGCTGCGCCACCAGATCGATCTGGCGGTGGTGCTGCCCGAGGGCTACGAGGAGTACGTGCCGGAGCCCCGCGACCGCCGCAGCGCCCCGGACACCGACGCCGACAGCCGCGACAGCGACAGCCCCGACGACGACGGCTGATCCATGGCCAGCCCACCGCGTTTGCCAATCGTGCTGGGGATCTCCGGCGCCAGTGCCCAACCCCTGGCGCTGCGGGCCCTGCAGCTGTTGCTGGAGGCCGGCGAAACGGTGGATCTGGTGGTGAGCCGCGGCGCCATCCTGGTGTGGATGGCGGAGCTGGGCATCAAGGTGCCGGCGGACCCCGAGGCGCAGCATCAGTTTTGGCGGGAGCAGACCGGCACCCAGGCGGGCACCCTGCGCTGCCACCGCTGGAGCGACCAGGCCGCAGCCATCGCCAGCGGCAGCCACCGCACGGCCGGCATGGTGATCCTGCCCTGCTCGATGGGGGCGGTGGGTCGCATGGCCAGCGGCGTGGCCACCGACCTGCTGGAGCGCGCCGCCGATGTGCACCTCAAGGAGGGGCGGCCGCTGGTGATCTGTCCGCGGGAGCTGCCCTGGAACCTGGTGCACCTGCGCAACCTCACCGCCCTGGCGGAGGCCGGAGCCCGCATCGCTCCACCCGTGCCCGCCTGGTACCACCGGCCCACCAGCCTCGACGAGATGGTGGACTTTCTGGTGATCCGGGTGTTCGATTGCCTCGGTTTGGAGCTGGGCCAGCTGCGCCGCTGGAGCGGCCCCATCCAGCCCTGAGGGGCCACCCGCCGTGCACGCCCTGTTCACCCGTCTGCTGCTGCTGCCCCTGCTGTCGCCGCTGCTGGCGGTGCTGCTGATCGCCGCCGTGAATCCACGGCCCTGGGTGGCCCTGCGCCTGCTCACCTGGACCAGCCCCGCCTGGCCCCTGGGGGGATGGCTGGCCACGGGTCTGGCCGTTGGAGCCGGCCTGAGCGCCGCCGGCACCGCCCTGGCCCTGCAGGGCCAACCCGCCGCGCTGCAGCCCCGGCGCCAGGTGCGCCGCGGTGCCGATGGGCCTGAACCCCGCACCAGCAGCCCACCGCCCCCTCCCCGATCCGAACCCCGTTCCGCCCCCTGGGCGGGCCCCAGCCGCAGCGCCTCCGACCCGCCGCCCACGGTGTCGGTGCCGTTCCGGGTGATCCGCCGGGCCAAGGCCGCCACAGCCACGGCCAACCGGGCCCCGGCAGCCGCAGCCGCGGCCGCCCAAGCCGCGACAGCCCCGGCAGCCGACGACTGGAACAGCCCCGACCAGGACGACTGGTGACCCCCGTGGCCGCCATGCTCCCTAAAGTTCGCCGAGCACACGCCAGAGGCCAGCGAGGGTGACCGATTCCGCCAAGCCAGCTGCCGAGGACACCGCAGCGGCGAAGCCCGCTGCCCAGGACACCCCAGCGGCGAAGCCCGCCGCCAAGGACCCTGCGGCGGCCAAGCCCGCCGCCAAACCGCCGGCCCCGGAGGATCAACCCTTCGCCACCTTTGTGCCCAACCTGCTGATCCCCGCCCTGAAGCAGGAGATCAGTGCCTATGGCGGCCCCAGCTGCGAGATCAACCTCGAGCAGGGCCCGATGCCGGTGGTGGGCAGCCCCTGCTGGATGGTGGTGGGGCAGCTGCCCGGGGAGCGGCGCTTTTGGCTGTGCTTCACCCAGGACGCCATCAGCTCGGCCAAAACCATTGCCCTGGCTGAGTCGGGCGCCGAGCCCAGCCTGCTGGAGTCGTTCCTGATCGACGAGAAGAAGACCACCCTGGCCCTGTTGGTGTCGCGCCTGGTGCAGCGGCTCAACGGCCAGAAATGGCTCGGCGCCAACTGAACCAGCGGGGGTTACAGAGGGGCTGAGACAGGCGCCGCCACCCCCCAGGGGCCGCCTACGATGCAGCTTCTGTCCGCCCGACGCCACCGATGGTGCCTCCCACCGCCGTTGCCACGCCCGACGCAGCGACCAGCGCCAGCACCGGCGCCATCGGCACCCCTGACGCACCGGCCACCAAGGACCCGGTGAAGGACACGATCCTGACGCCGCGGTTCTACACCACGGATTTCGAGGCCATGGCCGCCATGGACCTCAGCCCCAACGAGCAGGAGTTGGAGGCCATCTGCGAGGAGTTCCGCAAGGACTACAACCGCCACCACTTCGTGCGCAACGAGGAGTTTGAAGGCGCCGCCGACAAGCTCGACCCGCAAACCCGCCAGGTGTTCATCGAGTTTCTCGAGCAGAGCTGCACCTCCGAGTTTTCCGGCTTCCTCCTTTACAAGGAACTCAGCCGCCGCATCAAAACCAAAAATCCGCTGCTGGCGGAGTGCTTCGCCCACATGGCCCGCGATGAGGCCCGCCATGCCGGCTTCCTCAACAAGGCGATGAGCGATTTCGGGCTGCAGCTCGACCTCGGCTTCCTCACCGCCAACAAGGCCTACACCTACTTCAAGCCGGAATACATCTTCTACGCCACCTATCTGTCGGAGAAGATCGGCTACTGGCGCTACATCGCCATCTTCCGCCACCTCGAAAAGAACCCCGACAGCAAGATCTTCCCGATCTTCAACTTCTTCGAGAACTGGTGCCAGGACGAGAACCGCCACGGCGACTTCTTTGATGCCCTGATGAAGGCGCAGCCCAAGAGCGTCACCGGCCTGCGGGCCCGCCTCTGGTGCCGCTTCTTCCTGCTGGCGGTGTTCGCCACCATGTATGTGCGCGATGTGGCCCGCAAGGAGTTCTACGAAGCCCTTGGCCTGGATGCCCGCGAGTACGACAAGTACGTGATCGCCAAGACCAACGAAACCTCGGCCCGCGTGTTCCCCGTGGTGCTCAACGTGGAGCATCCGAAGTTCTACACGCGTCTGGAGCGCCTGGTGCGCAACAACAACCAGCTCAGCCAGGCGGATCAGGGCCAGGCCCCCGCACCGATCAAGCTGCTGCGCAAGCTGCCCTTCTGGGCCGCCAACGCCGCCGAGATGGCCAAGCTGTTCCTGATGAATCCCATTCGCAGCGAGCAGTTCCAGCCGGCCGTGCGCTGAGTCGCGCGTGACCCTGATCAGCCCCGCGGGATCCGGCGCCGCCGCCGGCGATCCCGCCCTGCCCCACCTGCTCAACGGCCCCCTGGACCAGCGCTGGGCCCCACGGCTTGAGACGTTGCTGGGCATCGGCACCGCCGCCGGCGCCGACCTGGTGGAGGTGTTCCTGGAGCGCACCGACCACCTGGGTGTGCTGGCGGAGCAGGACACGATCACCAGCGTCACCCCCGCCTTCGGCATGGGGGCCGGCATCCGCGTGTTCCGCGACCAGCGCGACGGCTTCGTGAGCACCAACGACCTCAGCGACGCCGGCCTGCGGCGGGCCCTGGAGCAGGCCCTGGGCATGCTCGGCCTGCAGCTGGGGGCCCTCAACCGCTCCCCCTTCGACGGCCTGCCCGCCCTCAACGACTTCGCCGCCAGCAAGGGCGAGTGGCTGCAGCGCAGCCCTGAACTGCAGGAGGCCACCCAGGCACTGCTGGGGGGCACCCAGCAGCTGCAGCGGCGCGGAGCCCACCTGCAGGTGCGCCGCGGCAGCTACGCCCGCGACTGGCAGGAGGTGCTGGTGGCCGCCAGCGATGGCACCTTCGGCCGCGACATCCGCCTGCACCAATCGGTGGGGCTCAACGTGCTGGCGGCCGACGGTGACCACCGGGCCGGTGTTGGCCGGCGCTACGGCAGCGCCGACCGGCCCGATGACCTGCGCACCTGGGATGCGGAGCAATCGGCCCAAGAGGTGTGCGACAGCGCCGCCGCCATGCTCTACGCCGACTACGTGGAAGCGGGGCAGATGCCGGCGGTGCTGGCCAACCGCTTCGGCGGTGTGATCTTCCACGAGGCCTGCGGCCACCTGCTGGAAACCACCCAGGTGGAGCGGGGCACCACCCCCTTCGCCGAGCGGGTGGGCGAACCGATCGCCCACAGCGCGGTCACCGCCATCGACGAGGGCCTCACCAGCGGTGCCTTCGGGTCATTGAGCATGGACGACGAGGGCATGGAGGCCCAGCGCACGGTGCTGATTGAAAACGGCGTGCTCAAGCGCTTCATCAGCGACCGGGCCGGCGAACTGCGCACCGGCCACGCCCGCACCGGCAGCGGCCGCCGCCAGAGCCACTCCTTCGCCGCCGCCAGCCGCATGCGCAACACCTTCATCGCCGCCGGGCCCCACAGCCCCGAGCAGCTGATCGCCTCGGTGGATCGCGGCCTCTACTGCAAATCCATGGGGGGCGGCAGCGTCGGCCCCACCGGCCAGTTCAACTTCGCCGTGGAGGAGGGCTACCTGATCGAGAACGGCACCCTCACCAAACCGGTGAAGGGGGCCACCCTGATCGGCGAAGCCAAGGAGGTGATGCCGCGCATCTCCATGTGCGCCAACGACCTCGAACTGGCGGCCGGCTTCTGCGGCTCCGTCAGCGGCAGCATTTTCGTGACCGTCGGCCAACCCCACATCAAGGTGGATTCGATCACCGTGGGGGGGCGCTGACCATGGCCGGTGGCGACAACGCCCTGGGGCCCAGCCTCAACGCCGATGCGCTGGGGCAGACCCTCTCCCGCCTGGCGGCCAGCCATGGCATCCGCCAGTGGGACCTGGGGGCCGCCTGCAGCAGCGACACCTCCGTGCAGGTGGACCGCGGCGAGCCCAAGCAGCTCAAGGGGGCCCAGCGCAGCTCGATCACGGTGCGGGTCTGGAATGGCGATGGCCTGGTGGGCACCACCAGCACCAGCGATCTGTCGGACTCCGGCCTGGAGCGCGCCCTCAGCGGTGCCCAGGCCGCCAGCGCCTTCGGCAACCCCGACGACACCCCGGCCTTCTCCCCCCTGGCCACGGCGCCGGTGGCGGAGCTGAACCAACCGCTGCAGCCGCCCCGCGGCATCCTGCAGCTGCTGGACACCCTCAAGCAGGCGGAGCAGGAGCTGCTGGGGCGCCACAGCGCCATCGGCACCGTGCCCTACAACGGTCTGGCGGAACGCAGCAGCGAGCGGATCTACCTCAACAGCGACGGAGCCCGCCGCCAGCAACGGCTCACCACCGCCAGCGTTTATCTGTATGCCCGCGCCGAGGAAACCGGGCGCAAACCCCGCAGTGCCGGAGCCATGCGCCTGGCCTACGGCGCCGGCGACCTCGACATCGCCGGCTGCATCAACGAA
>JBEBCX010000014.1:0-11374 GCA_041157425.1 Cyanobacteriota bacterium
GGCGGCGGGACGGCTGACGGCCGAGCAGGCGGCGGTGCTGGCATGAGGGCACGGCGCGCCATTGGGACAACGCTGCTAACCCTGGCCCTCGCCCTGGGGGCCTGCGGCCGTCCAGAACCTCGGCCCAGCCCAGGGGAGGCCCCCACCCCCCCCGTGGCGCCCGCCCCACCAGGGGCCGCGGCGGAGGCCGGGGCGCAGCGCCGGCTGCAGGCGGCCCTGCTCAGCGCCGACGACCAGTTCAACCGCGGGGAGAACGACCTGGCCTGCGAGCAGGTGCAACGGGCCCGAGCGCTCGTGAAGCAACGGCCCGCGCGCGCTAACGCCGCCCAACGGCAGCAGCTGCTGCGCTTCGAGCAGGCCTGCAGCACCCTGTGAACCGCAGGCCTCTGTTGAGGGCCGCTGTGTGACGCCTCACCACCAACTGGCCCCCAACGGGCCGGGGCCACGCGGCTTTGGCATAGCTTGAGGGTGTTGGCCTGCCAGCCAGGAGCTTCATGAGCGAAACCCAGGGTCTCACCATCGGTGAGCTGGAGTCGAAGTATTTCCTGTATCGCAAGGCCCTCAAACAGCTGCTGCTGGAAGGGCGTCCGGTGGCGCGGATCGAGAAAACCCTGGCCTGGAGCCGGCTGGCCACCCTGCACAACTGCCTGCCCCGGCAATACAAATCCCCCGACCACATTCGCCATCAACTGCTGCGGGAAATCGAGCAGCAGCAGGCTGAACAGGCGTGATCGCCCACCACGACTCCCATCTGCTGCGGGTGGCTGAGGCCTTCCACGGGGAGGGTCGTGTGTCCGAAATCCGGCCCCTGGGCAGCGGCAACGTCAATGACACCTACCTGGTGAGCAGTGCCGGGCGGCTGAGCGTGCTGCAACGCATCAACACCACCGTGTTCGAGCAACCCGAGCTGGTGATGCACAACCTGCAGCAGCTGGTGTCGCACCTGGAGCGCAAGCAGGGGCATCCGGCCCTGCGCAACCGCCGCTGGGAACATCCGCAGTTGATCTGCACCCTCGGCAGCGACCAGACCTGGCACTGCTGCGAGACCGGCGGCTTCTGGCGCAGCCTCAGCTTCATCGACCGGGCCACCACCGTCGATGTGATCGAGAGCGCGGCCCAGGCACGGGAGCTCGGCAGCGGCCTGGGGCTGTTTCACACCCTGATCAGCGACCTGCCGGTGCAGGCGCTGGAGGATCCGCTTGAGGGCTTCCACGTCACCCCCCTTTACCTGCAGGCCTACCGGCGGGCCCTGGCAACGGCGGCGCCCCCCGGCGATGACGCCAGCCGCTTCTGCATGGCCTTCATCCGCGAGCGGGAAGGGCTGGCATCCCTGCTGGAGGACGCCAAACAACGCGGGGAGCTGCCCCTGAGGCCCATCCACGGCGACCCCAAGATCAACAACGTGATGCTCGACGGAAGCACCGGCCGGGCCGTTGCCTTGATCGATCTCGACACGGTGAAGCCGGGGCTGGTGCACACCGACATCGGCGACTGCCTCCGCTCCTGTTGCAACCGCCTCGGGGAGGAAACCACCGACCTGGAGGCCGTGCGCTTCGATCTGACCCTGGCGGAGGCGATTCTCGAGGGCTACCTGGCGGAGGCGGGGCCCCTGCTGACGGCAGGGGAGCTGCGGCTGTTGCCCGATGCGGCTCAGCTGATCGCCTTTGAGCTGGGGCTGCGCTTTTTCACCGACCACCTCAACGGCAACGTGTACTTCAAGGCCCAGCACCCGGAGCACAATCTCCAGCGCGCCCTGGTGCAGTTCCGGCTCACCGCCAGCATCGAGGCCCAGATGGGAGAGCTTCGGCAGCTGGTGCAACGGCTCAGCACCGGCGCCAGCAGCCTCAGCAACGCCGAATGCAGCAGCTGAGGCCCTTTGCGGCGGAGCCGGCGGCCGCAGCGTTTGCGCTGGAGGCCCGGGCCCGCTGGCGCCAGGGGCAACTGGAGCTGCACTACCGGCTGCAGGGGCCCCTCGAGCAACTGGTGCTGGCGGCAGCGTCGCCGGCCCCACGGCGCTGCGATGGCCTGTGGCAGAGCACCTGCTTTGAAGCCTTCCTGGGGCACCTGGGGGAGGCGGCGTACTGGGAGCTGAACCTGAGCCCGAGCGGCGACTGGAACCTCTACCGATTCGATGGGTACCGCCGCGGGGGCCGCGAGGAAGCGGCGATCCAGCACATCCCCTGCCGCTGGCAGCAGAGCGCCCAGCAGCTCGAGCTGGAACTGAGCCTGCCGGGGGAGGGTTGGCTTGCAACCGCTGATCCCCAGCTGGAGGTGGCCCTGACCACCGTGCTCGAACACCGCCAGATGGGCTGCCAGTACTGGGCTCTACGGCACTGCGCCGGCGAGCCGGATTTTCATCAACGGGCCAGCTTCGTTGCCCTTGAGGCGTTGCAATGAGGGCGTCTTCCAGAACGCAATCGCCCGAACATTGACCCAGAAAGGTGAAGCAAACCTGCTGTTTGCCGCAAGCACCGTTCCAAAAAGTAGCCTGCACTACAAATCCGGTGGGATCTGTTGCACGTCACACACTGCGGGGATGAGCACCTGATCAGCCTCTCCAGCGATGAGGCGGCCTCCCTGGTGGATGCCTGTGCACTGCTGCTGCTCGCTGCGCAGACCACGGCCGGCTGTGAGTTGAAGCCGGAGATGGCGGCCGTGCTGCGCACGGTGTTCGAGCAGTTCAGCGGCCACACCGTCGAGTGATCCCCGCCTAGACCGGGGGGATGCATGCCCTCTCGCTGCCCACCTGGTGGATCCACGTGGCCTCCGTTCTGGAGTGGGGGCTGGCCATGCTGGCGATCCAACGCTGGGGGCAACGCCGGGGTGAACGGGCCTGGAGCTGGTTGGCCCTGGCCATGGCACCGGCCCTGGTGAGCGCCATGGCCGCCTGCACCTGGCACCTGTTTGACAACGCCGAAGCCCTCAACGGTCTGGTGGTGCTGCAGGCGGGCACCACCGCCCTGGGCAACGGCACCCTGGCCCTGGCGGCCTGGAACCTGAACCGCCTGGCCCGCCCCTGATCCCATGGATGCCAACGCGCTGCTGACGGCACTGGCGGGGATCGACCCGGCCCCCCTGTTCGCCGCATCCCTGCTGCCCTATCTGCTGTTTCTCTGGTGGAGCTGGCGCAGCGGCCGCATGCCCCGGCTGGCCCTGGTGGGCTTCTGCATGACCCTGCTGTTCGTGCTGGTGACCATCGCAGCCGCCCTGGTGGCCGAGCGGGTGTACGGGCACCAGCTGGCGGATGTGGATGCCCTGCATGGGGGCGCGGAGGCCATGCTCACCCTCAGCAACCTCCTGGTGTTGCTGGGGTTTTACCGGGGGCGCGACGCCGCCGGTGCAGTGAACAAGTCTTAAGCGCCCCCGGCGCCAGGCCCGTCCCCCCCGGAAGATGTGGTGTCGCCTGAGATTCCGATGCTCGCTCCCCTGCTGGCCATCGCCCCCGCTTCCGTTGCCTGGTCCCCCAAGGTGGGTCTGGTGATGATCGTTGCCAATGTGATCGCCATCGGCATCGGCAAAGCCACCATCAAGTACCCCAACGAGGGCGCCCAACTGCCGAACGCCACCATGTTCGGCGGCATGAGCCACGCGGCCCTGCTGGCCACCACCTCCTTCGGCCACATCCTGGGCATGGGCGCCATCCTCGGCCTGGCCGCCCGCGGCGTGGTCTGAGGCCGGCGCTCAGCGCCAACCCAGGGCATAGGGCAGCGCCCGCAGGCCATACCGCTCGAAGCGGTAGTTGAACAGCAACGCCGAGAGATCCTCGGCGTTGCAGGCCTCCAAGCCGCCCAGCAGCCGCTCCAGGCGGCGATCCGCCGCCGGCGAGCGCAACCCCAGCCAGGTGCGCTCAGCCAAGCGCCCGCTCAGGCTCCAGCGCCAGCCCAATCGCCGGCGCAGGCGCCGCGGATAGCTGCGCAGCCCCTCGGGATCACCCGCCAGGGCACCCAACAGCAGGGGTGCCAGGGCCGCGCTGCTGCTGAAGGCGTGGCGAATGCCTTCGCCCCCCAGCAGATTGGCGGTGCTCACCGCATCCCCCAGACCCAGCAGGGGGCCGCGCTGGTGCGGCTCACGGCGGCGGATGCTGCTGCGCACCAGCCCGCCGTGTCGGTCGAGCACGGTGGCCTCCGTGAGCTCCAGGCGCCGCTGCAGCTGCTGCAGCAGACCCTGCAGCGGTGGTTGCGGCCTGGCGGGATCCTGCAACCGGCAGATGCCCAGCTTCAACACCCCGGGCTGCATGGGAAAAACCCAGCCGTAGCCCTGGGGAACCCAATCGCTGCCGAGCATGAAGCTGAGCTGATCGCCCCAGCGCCGCCAGCTCTGCGAATCCACCTGCAGCAGCCACTCCACCCCCACCCCCGCCACGAGACGGTGGGCGGGGTGCACCGGGTCCCCCAGCAGGGCCCGCTGTTGGCCCGTGGCATCCACCAGCCAGCGGGGTTGCCAGACAGAGCGTTGGCCATCGGGGCCCCGCAACCAGACGCGGGCGCCGGCGGCCATGGGTTCCCAGCCCTCGCAACACCAGCCCAAGCGCAGGCGGGCCCCGGCCGCGGCGGCCCGCTGGGCCAACCACTGGCGCAGGGCCCCGAAATCCAGCACCACCCCCAGCGGTTCGTCCGCCATCCACAGGCGCCGCTGCGACCCAGGCCCCATCAGCTGCCAGCCCCGCCAGCGGGCGGCGATCACCGCCTCAGGCAGGTGGTGCTCCCGCACCGCCGCCATCGGCAGGGCGGCGCTGCTGAAGGCGGCCCGGGTGAGGTCGGCGAGGCGATCCACCAGCACCACATCGGCGCCGCCTGAGGCCAGGCGCCAGGCCAGATCGGCACCGGCGGGGCCGGCGCCGACGATCAAAACCTGGGGATCAGACACCCACCGGCTGGCGGCGCAGGCTGGTGAAGCGCTGAAGGATGCCGTCGGCCATCTGGGGCGGGGTGAGCCCCAGGGCCTGCTTGCTCTGGTCCGGGCTGGCGTGGTCGACCAGCACATCGGGGATGCCGATGCGGTGCACGGGAACCAGCACGTCGTGGTCGTTGAGGATTTCCACCACGGCCGCACCGAAGCCACCGGCCAGGCAGCCCTCCTCCATGGTCACCACCCGGCCGATGCGGCGGGCCATCGGCAGGATCAGGGCCTCATCCAGGGGGCGCAGGAAGCGGGCGTTGATCACCGCGGCGCGCACGCCCTGCTCCTGCAACAGCCCGGCGGTGGCCATGGCCGGGTAAACCATGGCGCCGTAGGCCACGATCAGCAGGTCGTCGCCGTCGGCCAGCAGCTCGCCCCGGCCGATCTCCAGGGGCTGCCAGCCCTCCTCCACCAGGGGAGCCCCCTCCCCTTCGCCGCGGGGGATGCGCAGGGCGGTGGGGCCGTCGTGCTGCAGGCAGGTGATCAGCATCCGCTGCAGCTCCGCCTCGTCCTTGGGGGCCATCACGGTGAAGTTGGGCACGCAGCGCAGGTAGCTGATGTCGTACTGGCCCTGGTGGGTGGGGCCATCGGCACCGACGATCCCGGCCCGGTCCATCACGAAGGTGACGGGCAGGTTCTGGATGCCGACGTCGTGGATCAGCTGGTCGTAGGCGCGCTGCAGGAAGGTGCTGTAGATGGCGCAGACGGGGCGGAGCCCCTCGCAGGCCATGCCGGCGGCCATGGTGACGGCGTGCTGCTCGGCAATGCCCACATCGAAGTACTGGTGGGGACGCGCCTTCTCCAGCAGGTCGAGGCCGGTGCCGGTGGCCATGGCGGCGGTGATGCCCACCACCCGTGGGTTCTGCTCGCAGATCTTGATCAGGGTCTGCCCGAACACCTTGCTGTAGCTGGGGGGTTTGGGCTTGCTGGAGGGGTAGGCCTTGCCGGTGGCCAGGTCGAAGGCGCTCTGGGCGTGGTAGCCCACCTGGTCGGCTTCGGCATAGGCGTAGCCCTTGCCCTTGGTGGTGGCCACGTGCACCAGCACGGGCCCCTCGTGCTCATGGGCCTGCTGGAACACCTTCACCATGCCGGCGATGTCGTGGCCGTCCACGGGCCCCATGTAGGTGAAGCCCAGCTCCTCGAACACGGCGCCCAGCTTGGGCACCGCCAGGCGCTTCATGCTCTCCTTCAGGTTCTTGAGTTCGGTCGGCAGCTCCCCGTGCAGGAAGGGCAGGTGCTTGATGGCCTCCTCGGCGTTGTCCTGCAGAAACTGCAGCGGCTTGCTGTGCCGCATGCGGTTGAGGTGGGTGGAGAGGGCCCCCACCGGAGGGCTGATCGACATGTCGTTGTCGTTCAGCACCACCAGCAGGCGGGTCTTGGGCAGGTGACCGGCGTGGTTGATCGCCTCCAGGGCCATGCCACCGGTGAGCGACCCATCGCCGATCACCGCCACGCACTTGAAGGCCTCACCGCGCTGATCCCGCGCCAGGGCCATGCCCAGGGCCGCGGAGATCGAGGTGCTGGCGTGGCCGGCTCCGAAGTGGTCGAAGGGGCTTTCGCAGCGCTTGAGGTAGCCCGCAACGCCGTTCTGCTGGCGCAGGGTGTGGAAGTCGTTGTAACGGCCGGTGATCAGCTTGTGGGGATAGGCCTGGTGGCCCACGTCCCACACCACCCGGTCGTGGTCGAGGTCGAGGGTTTGGTAGAGGGCCAGGGTGAGCTCCACCACGCCCAGCCCCGGACCCAGGTGGCCGCCGCTGGTGCTCACCACTTCCAAGTGGCGTTCACGGATCTGCCGGGCGATGCCCTCAAGCTCGGCGGTGCTCAGGCCATGCAGCTGATTCGGATGCGTCAGCTCACTGAGATGCATGCCCGAGGCCTTGAACCTGATCGAGCCTACGCGCTGCCACCGGGGGATTGTCGGTTCACCACAGACGCTCTGGGGGTTTCCGGCGGCGCTTGCCACACTGAAGGGATCACCGCAGGGCCATGAGCACATCCGCCGCCAGCCATGAGGGCCGCCAGGGGCCAACGGAGCAGGAGCTGCTGCAACGGATCCTGCGGGCACGGGTGTACGACGTGGCGATCGAATCGCCCCTGGATCCAGCCCCCAACCTGTCGCGGCGGCTGAACAACACCGTGCTGCTCAAGCGGGAGGACCTGCAGCCGGTGTTCAGCTTCAAGCTGCGCGGTGCCTACAACAAGATGGCGGGCCTCAGCCCGGCGGAGCTGGAGCGGGGCGTGATCGCCGCCAGTGCCGGCAACCATGCCCAGGGGGTGGCCCTTGGCGCCCAGCGGCTCGGCTGCCGGGCGGTGATCGTGATGCCGGTCACCACCCCGGAGATGAAGGTGCGGGCCGTGGGCAACCGCGGGGCCGAGGTGGTGCTGCACGGCGACACCTACGACGCCGCCTGCGCGGAGGCGCTGCGGCTGGCGGAGCAGCGGGGCCTCACCTTCATCCACCCGTTCGACGATCCGGATGTGATCGCCGGCCAGGGCACCGTGGCCCTCGAGATCCTGCGCCAATGCTCCGAACCCCCGCAGGCCATCTACGTGGCGGTGGGGGGCGGCGGCCTGATCGCCGGCATCGCCGCCTACGTGAAGAGCCTCTGGCCCGAGGTGGAGGTGATCGGCGTGGAGCCGGTGGATGCCGACGCGATGACCCGTTCGCTCGCCCTCGGTGAGCGGGTGACCCTCGAGCAGGTGGGCCTGTTCGCCGATGGGGTGGCGGTGCGGCAGGTGGGGGAGCAGACCTTCGCGCTGGCCCGCCGCTACGTGGACGCCATGGTCACCGTGGACACGGATGCCATCTGCGCGGCCATCAAGGACGTGTTCGAAGACACCCGCTCGATCCTCGAGCCGGCCGGCGCCCTGGCGGTGGCGGGCATGAAGGCGGATGTGGCTCGGCGCGGGCGCCAGGGGCAGACCCTGGTGGCCGTGGCCTGCGGCGCCAACATGAACTTCGATCGCCTGCGCTTTGTGGCGGAGCGCACGGAGATCAGCGAAGACCGCGAAGCGATGCTGGCGGTGGAGATCCCAGAGCGGGCCGGCAGCCTGCGGGAGTTCTGCACGCTGCTGGGCCAGCGCAACCTCACGGAATTCAGCTACCGCCTGGCGGATCCGGGGCGTGCCCACATCTTCGTGGGGGTGCAGACCAGCGGCAGCTCCGACGAACAGAACCTGATCCACGACCTGCAGCAGGCCGGATTCCCCTGCCTCGACCTCTCCAACGACGAGCTCTCGAAGCTGCACCTGCGCCACATGGTGGGGGGGCGCATGCCCGCCGGCGCCGGTGAAGCGTCCGGCCACGGCCGCGAACTGCTCTACCGCTTCGAATTCCCGGAGCGGCCGGGGGCGCTGATGCGCTTCCTCACCAGCCTTCACCCCAACTGGAACATCAGCATCTTTCACTACCGCAACCACGGCGCCGACGTGGGCCGCATCGTGGTGGGGGTTCAGGTGCCTCCCCAGGA
The DNA here is from genome assembly GCA_041157425.1 of Cyanobacteriota bacterium. Lineage (GTDB taxonomy): Bacteria > Cyanobacteriota > Cyanobacteriia > PCC-6307 > Cyanobiaceae > Vulcanococcus. The sequence continues at coordinate 8,370 of JBEBCX010000014.1, forward strand.
CATGGGGGACTGGCAGGACTTTCTCCAGGGCCTCGGCTACCAGTGGGTGGATGAAACCGACAACCCGGCCTACCGCCTGTTTCTCGGGGAACTGGCCGGAGCCGTTGGGGTGGGATAACTTGCCGCTGGACCCGGGGTAGCCATGGATCGCGAAACCCCTGAGGCGCTGCTCGAGCACCCCGACAGCCTGTCGCTGCCCGCCCGCCTGGAGGCGATCCTCTACCTCAAGGGCCGTGCCCTCACCCTCGGGGAGCTGGCGGAGATCGCAGGCGTCAGCCGCGACCAGGCGGAACTGGGGTTGATCACCCTGATGGCCGATTACGCCCACCGCGACACCGCCCTGGAGGTGCGCCAGGAGGGGCAGCGCTACAGCCTGCAATTGCGTGACGGCCTCGGCGATCTGGTGCAGAACCTGCTGCCGGTGGACCTGTCCACCGCGGCCCTGCGCACCCTGGCCACCATCGCCCTCAAGAAACGCATCCTGCAATCGGAGCTGGTGGACCTGCGGGGCTCCAGCGCCTACGACCACATCAAAGAGTTGCTGGCCCAGAACTTCATCGAGCGCAAACGCCAGAGCGAAGGGCGCTCGTTCTGGCTCACCCTGAGTGAAAAGTTCCACCGCACCTTCTCGGTGAAAACCGACGACCTGGTGCCCCGGCGCCAGGCGGCCCCGGCGGCGGCCCCAGAGGCGCAACCGGACGAAGACCTCGACAGCCAGGCCGCCTGATTGATCTGCCGTCTGATTGATCTGCCGCCTGATTGGTCTGCCGTCTGAGCGCGCTGCCTAAAGTCGTCCCAGCACCCCGCCTCACCCCCACCCGGCTCCCATGGCACCTGTGATCGGCGATCTGATCGGAGTTCTCGCCCAGACCCTCTCGATCTACACCCTGGTGCTGCTGGTGCGGGTGCTGCTCACCTGGTTCCCCAACCTCGACTGGGGCAACCCGGTGCTCTCCACCGTGAGCGCCGTCACCGACCCCTACCTCAATGTGTTCCGCGGCCTGATCCCGCCGCTGGGGGGCCTGGATCTCTCCGCCATCGTGGCCTTCCTGGCGCTGCAGCTGATCCAGTCGCTGCTGGAGCAGAGCCGGGTGCTGTTTTACGCCGCCTACTGAGGCGTCACCCGTCGGCGCTCAGGAGGCCACGTCCTGCTCAAGGGGCAGGAGGTCGTCGTAGGCCCCGGCCCGGGTGCGCACCGGAGCCTTGAAGCCCCGGGCTTTCACGTTGGTGAACCGGAACGGCCCCGGGGTGCCGGCTGGCACCGCCAGGCGCAGGGCAAAGGTGGAATCACCGGGTGGCACATCGCCGATGGAGCCCACCCGGGAGCGGTTCTGCAACACCGGCTCACCGCTGGCATCGAGGATCTGGGCAAACACATCGGTGTCCACCACCGGCTTGCGGCCGGGGTTGGTCACCGTGCCCCGCAGCACGTAGCAGCTGGCGCCGCTGGGCCGCCGCAGCTGCGGTTGGGCCCCGATGTCGTCGCTGGGGCAGGGCTCCAGGCTCACCTGAGACACCGTGAGCCCGGCGGCCAGGGCGGGGGGCACCGCCGGCCCGAGCAGCCCACAACAGCAGAGCAGCACCGCCAGCAGGTGGATCGTGAGGGCACGCATGGGCGGTGGAGAACGGATCTCAGCGACGGAACTCAGCGGTGGTCGCCGCTGCCGGAGATCACGTTACGGGCGGCGCGACTGGCCAGTTTCTGCAGGTTGGCCTCGGCGATCTGGTCGAGCTCAAACCCCAGTTCACTGGCCAGTTGGGCCACGTACCAGAGCACATCCCCCAGTTCCAGCATCAGCGCCTGGGCCACCTCGGGGCTGAACTCGCCGTTCTGGTCGCGCAGCACCTTTTTCACCTTGTCGGCCACCTCACCGGCCTCCCCGCACAGCCCCAGGGTGGGGTAGATGGGGTTGGAGCCCACATCGGGGTAGCGGGCGGTCTGCCGGGCACCCCGCTGGTAGGCGTTGAGATCCATTGCGACAGCTGCCTTGGCGGGCCCCGATGATAGTGTCCATCGACCTATGGCCTCGCCGAATGGCCCTGCCCGATCTCACGCGTCGCACCAAGATCGTGGCCACCATCGGCCCTGCCACCGAATCCCCTGAGCAGCTGCGGCGCCTGATCGAAGCCGGCGCCACCACCTTCCGGCTCAACTTCTCCCACGGCGACCACAGCGAACACGCCGCCCGCATCGCCACCATCCGCCAGGTGGCCCACCAACTGGGGGTGCATGTGGGCATCCTGCAAGACCTGCAGGGCCCCAAGATCCGCCTTGGCCGCTTCAAGGACGGCCCGATCACCGTGGCCAAGGGGGATGCCTTCACCCTCACCTCCCGGGATGTGCCCTGCACCCAGGACATCGCCACCGTCACCTACGACAAGCTGGCCGAGGAGGTGGTGCCCGGCAGCCGCATCCTGCTGGATGACGGCCGCGTGGAGATGGTGGCCGACCGCGTCGACAAATCCGACCAGACCCTCTATTGCACCGTGACCGTGGGCGGGGTGCTCTCCAACAACAAGGGGGTGAACTTTCCGGATGTGCAGCTCTCCATCCGGGCCCTCACCGACAAGGACCGCACCGACCTGGCCTTCGGCCTGCAGCAGGGGGTGGATTGGGTGGCCCTCAGCTTCGTGCGCAACCCCTCCGACATGCAGGAGATCAAGGAGCTGATCGCCGGCCATGGGTTCAGCACCCCGGTGGTGGCCAAGATCGAGAAGTTTGAAGCCATCGACCAGATCGACGCGATCCTGCCGCTCTGCGATGGCGTGATGGTGGCCCGGGGGGATCTGGGCGTGGAGATGCCCGCCGAAGAGGTGCCGCTGCTGCAGAAGGAACTGATCCGCAAGTGCAACGGCCTGGGCATCCCGGTGATCACCGCCACCCAGATGCTGGATTCGATGGTGAGTTGCCCGCGCCCCACCCGCGCTGAGGTGAGCGATGTGGCCAACGCCATCCTCGATGGCACCGATGCGGTGATGCTCTCCAACGAGAGCGCCGTGGGCGA
>JBEBCX010000015.1:0-11335 GCA_041157425.1 Cyanobacteriota bacterium
CAGCCTCAACGACCACCTCTGCGACCGCGGCGGTGAGTACGGCACCACCACCGGCCGCCGCCGCCGCTGCGGCTGGTTCGATGGGGTGATCGGCCGCTACGCCGTGGAGGTGAACGGCCTCGACTGCCTGGCCATCACCAAGCTGGATGTGCTTGATGAGCTCGATGAGATCCAGGTGTGCGTGGCCTACGAGCTCGATGGCCAGCGCATCGAGCATTTCCCCAGCTCCGCCGAGGACTTCGCCCGCTGCCAGCCCCTGTTCGAAACGCTCCCCGGCTGGCAGACCTCAACCGCCCACTGCCGCAGCCTCGACGATCTCCCCCCCACGGCCATGAGCTACCTGCGCTTCCTGGCGGAGCTGATGGAGGTGCCGATCGCGATCGTGTCGCTCGGGGCCGACCGCGACCAGACGATCGTGGTGGAGGATCCGATCCACGGGCCCAAGCGGGCCCTGCTCAGCCGCTGATCCCCGCATGACCGCCCCCAAGAGCCTCGACGTTGTCGGCATCGGCAACGCCATCGTGGATGTGCTCGTGCAGGTGGACGACGACCTGCTCGATCGCTTCGAGCTCACCAAGGGCACCATGGCCCTGGTGGATGAGCAGCAGGCCGAACGCCTCTACGGCAGCGTGGGCCCCGGCCTGGAAACCTCCGGTGGCTCCGCCGCCAACACCCTGGCGGGCATCGCCCAGCTGGGGGGGCGTGCCGGCTTCATCGGCCGCGTGCGCGACGACCAGCTGGGGGGCATCTTTGCCCACGACATCCGCGCCGTGGGGGCCCGCTTCGACACCCCCGCCGCCACCGCAGGCCCCTCCACGGCCCGCTGCCTGATCTTGGTGACCCCCGATGCCCAGCGCACCATGTGCACCTACCTGGGTGCCTCCGTGGGGCTGGACCCCGGCGACCTCGACCTCGACCTGGTGGCCCAGGCCCGGGTGCTCTACCTGGAGGGCTATCTGTGGGACAGCGACGAGGCCAAGCGCGCCTTCATCGCCGCCGCCGAGGTGGCCCGTGCCAACGGCGCCGAGGTGGCCCTGAGCCTCTCCGATGCCTTCTGCGTGGAGCGTCACCGCGACAGCTTCCAGGAGCTGGTGGACGGCCACGTCGACATCCTGTTCGCCAACGAGATGGAGATCACCTCCCTCTACAAGGCCAACAGCTTTGAGGAGGCCGCCGACCAGGTGCGCGGCCGCTGCCGCGTGGCGGCCCTCACCCGCAGCGAGCAGGGGTCGCTGATCCTCAGTGGCGATGCCACCCACCGGGTGGAGCCCTACAAACTCGGCCCCCTGGTGGACACCACCGGCGCCGGTGACCTCTACGCCGCAGGCTTCCTGCACTCCCATTGCCAGGGCCGTTCGCTGCAGGAGTGCGGCCAGCTGGGTTCCCTTTGCGCCGGCCAGGTGGTCACCCAGCTGGGCCCCCGGCCCCAGGCGGATCTGCGCCAGCTGGCGGCTCAGCTGCAGCCCTCCGGCCTGCTCTCGGCCACCCAGGCGCCGTAGGCGGCGCCGGCCTCCGCCGGCCAGTGGATCCACTCGGGGGTGTCGTAGCTGTGCAGCTGCCGCACCACCGATTCCAGCTCCGCCAAGCGGCTGGGCTCGGTTTTGATCAGCAGCTGCACCTCCTGGCTGCGCTCCAGCACCCCGCGCCAGCGGTAGAGCGAGCGCACCGGCGACAGCGCCACGCAGGCCGCCAGGCCCCGCTGCACCAGCGCCTCCGCCAGGGCCTCGGCGCGGGATGCGTCCGCTTCCGTGGTGAGGCAGAGGGTGAGGGGCGGGGCCATCGGTGCGGCGGGTCGGCGGGGTGGCCGTCAGGGATGGCCCAGCTTCTCCAGCAGCGGCTGCAGCGGCAAGCCATCGGAGGCAGGCCCGCCGGGCCGTTGCAACAGCAGCAGCCGCAGCCCCAGCTGCTCGGCCACCCCATGCCAGACCGCCTCACTGCGGCCGCCGCCGGCCCGGCAGAGCACGGCGGTGATGCGCCAGCGCCGGCATAGGGCCCGCTCGAGGGCTCCGGGTTCGAGGGCGCCCGGCTGCGGGGCGCCGCTGGGCCGCAGGCAGGCCAGTTGCCCATCGGAGAGGCCCGCCGCCAGGGCCAGCTGCAGGCTGGCCGGGCGATCGAGGATGCGGGCAACGTGGGCCTGGGCGTTGCTGGCGGCGATGGCCTGGCCCAGCTGGCGTGAACCGATGGCCAGCAGCAGCCGCTCGCCCCGCAGGTCGAGCGCGGCCAGCGCCTCAAAGCCGGCCAGCCGTTCGCCGCGTGGCGGGCCGCCGGCCTGGTCGCCCCCCAGGCTGGGCCTCTGCAGGCGCAGCAGCGGTTGGCTGCGCGCTCCGCAGACCCGCTCCAGGCGCTCGCTGATGCGGCGGGCGAAGGGGTGGGTGGCATCCACCACCCAGCGGGGGCGGTGTTGCTCCAGCTCCAGCGCCACGGCGCCATCGTCGGCCAGATCCCCCACCCGCAGCTCCAGCTGGGGATGGGGCGCGTACACCCGGGTGGCCGCGGCGCTCACCACGCTCACCCGCAGCCGCCAGCCGCGCTCCAGCAGGGCGGCGGCCAGGGGCGGGCCATCGCCGGTGCCCCCCAGCAGCCAGATCAGCGGCGGCTCTGTGGGCAACCCCTGGTGCATTGGCTCCCCTTGCATCAGGATGTGGCCCCTTGTTGTTGCCCGGTCCTGTGAACCATTGCTTGCTGGAGGTGGAGGTGTTGGAGGCGCCCCAGGTGCGCTACACCCAGGACAACCAGACCCCAGTGGCGGAGATGGCCGTGCAGTTTGAGGGGCTGCGCCCCGACGATCCGCCGGGCCAGCTCAAGGTGGTGGGCTGGGGCAACCTCGCCCAGGACCTGCAGAACCGCGTGCAGGTGGGCCAGCGGCTGATGGTGGAGGGCCGGCTGCGGATGAACACCGTGACCCGCCAGGACGGCGTCAAGGAGAAGCGCGCCGAATTCACCCTGGCGCGCCTGCATCCGATTGGCGCCGGCGGCAGCTCCGCTGGCATGGGATCCGCCCCGCCGCCGATGGCGGCCGCCAGCTCCCCCGCCGCAGCACCCGCCGGTGCTGCGCCCGCCCGCCAGGCGGCCCCGCGCCCCACCCGTGCCGCCGCTCCCGCCGCTGCGGCCGCCGCCGCCGAGCCCCCCACCTGGAACGCCTCGCCGCTGGTGCCCGACCTGCCCGAGGGCGACGACGAGATTCCCTTCTGAGGCCCCCATCGCGCCCCGCTGATCAGCCCTGGGGGCCGCCCAGCCGCTCCTGGGCCTGCTCCAGCAGCTGACCCAGCTCCCGTTCCAGGGCCGCCAGGTCGAGCCGCAGCTCCGGCCAGCGCCCCGCATCGATCTGCTGCAGCAACCACAGCCGGTCGCGGCGCAGCTGCTCCAGCAGCTCCACCGTGGAGGGCTGCTCGGGGCCCGGCGATGCCGCTGGCGCACCGTTCTCCCCGTTGACCGAAGATGACGCCATGCGATCCCTGACCTCGCCCGGAAGCCTAGTCACCATCGCCGGTGCCGCCCTGTCGGTGATCGGCTGGGTGGGCTATGCCACGGCCAACCCCAACCTCAGCCTGCCCACGATCTTCTACGGGATTCCGATCCTGCTGGGGGGCCTGGCGCTGAAGTCGTCCGAGTTGCCGCCGGCGGAGCTGCAGGCTCCAGATGCGGCGGTGCTGCCCCTGCGGCAGCTGCCCGCCAGCCAGACCCTGCGCAAGCTGGTGAAGGATGTGACCCGCTGGCGCTACGGCCAGAAAGCCCACCTCGAGAGCTCCCTGGAGGCCCTCAAGCTCTGGGATGAGGATGCGCCCCCCCAGCTGGTCAGCGTCACCGAGCTGGCGGTGGATGGGGCCTACGGCGTCGCCCTGCGCTTCCGCGCTGAGGGGGTGCCCTACCCCCGCTGGCAGGAGAAGCAGGACCGCCTGGGCCGTTTCTTCGACAAAGGGCTGCAGGCCAAGCTCTCCCAGCCCGGCAGCGGCGAGGTGTTGCTGGAGCTGCTGCCCGCCTAGGGCCGGGCTTCCCTGCCTGGATACCGTTTGTGCAACTCCCCAGCCAGCCTTGAGCGCCATCCCCGCCACCAGCGACCACAGCGATGCCCTGCGGGTGTCGGTGCTGAGTGAGGCCCTGCCCTACATCCAACGCTTCGCCGGCCGGCGGGTGGTGGTGAAGTACGGCGGCGCCGCCATGGCCCGCGAAGACCTGCGCGATGCGGTGTACCGCGACCTGGTGCTGCTGGCCTCCGTGGGCGTGAAGCCCGTGGTGGTGCACGGCGGCGGCCCCGAAATCAACGACTGGCTGGCCCGGCTGAACATCGAGCCGGAATTCCGCAACGGCCTGCGGGTCACCACCCCCGAAACCATGGATGTGGTGGAGATGGTGCTGGTGGGGCGGGTGAACAAACACATCGTCAATGGCCTCAACCGCCTGGGGGCCAAGGCGGTGGGCCTCTGCGGCAGCGACGGTGCCCTGGTGGTGGCCCGCACCTATGGCGACGGAGCCAACGGCCTGGTGGGGGATGTGGCTGCCGTGGATCCGGCGGTGCTGCTGCCCCTGCTGGATGCGGGCTACATCCCGGTGATCTCCTCGGTGGCGGCCGACCGCTCCGGCCAGGCCCACAACATCAACGCCGACACGGTGGCCGGGGAGCTGGCGGCGGCGCTGCAGGCCGAAAAGCTGATCCTGCTCACCGACACCCCCGGCATCCTGCGCGACCGCGACGACCCCACGTCGCTGATCCGCTCCGTGACCCTCTCCGGCGCCCGTGAGCTGATCGCCTCGGGGGTGGTGGCGGGCGGCATGACCCCCAAAACCGAGTGCTGCATCCGCGCCCTGGCCCAGGGGGTGGCGGCCGCCCACATCGTGGATGGCCGCACCCCCCACGCCCTGCTGCTGGAGGTGTTCACCGACGCCGGCATCGGCACGATGGTGGTGGGCCGGGCCAACGCCGGCCCGGCCTGAGCCCGCCGTGGCGGACGGTTTGGAGCAGGCCCGGGCGGCCCTGGAGTGTGGCGACTACGGCCGCTGCCAGCGGCTCTTGGCCCCGCTGCTGGAGCAGCACGGGGTGAGCACCACCCACGGCGCCGAGCTGCGGTTGTTGCTGGCCACCGCCCAGATGGGTCAGGGGGACACGGCGGCCGCGGCGGCCACCTGCCGCAGCCTGCGGGCCTGCCGCGATGCCAACCTGCGCGCCCAGGCCCGGGACCTGCAGGAGGTGCTCGAAGCCCCGGCGCTGCAGCGGCCCCGGGAGTGGTCGATGACCCTGCCGAGCCTGGGGGAGATGGAGCCCCTGGAGGGCCAGGTGCAGGCCATGGCCCGCCGCGGCCGGCGCCGCCGCCTGCCGGAACCGCCCCCCCCGCCGCCCACCGGCGCCACCCGCGCCCCATTGGGGTTTGCGGTGTTGGTGCTGGTGCTGCTGTTGATCACGGCCCTGCTGGGGGGCTGCGTTGATCTGAACACCAACCTGCGCTTCACCGCCCCCGGTCGCCTGCAGGTGAGCCAGAGCAGCCGCTCCCTCACCGGCCAGCCCCTGCCCTGGCAGCGGCAGCTGGCCCGTGGCCTCGAGGGCAGCCCCTTCCGCATCCGCCAGGACCACGGGGTGCTGCGGCTGCAGGCCCCCAGCCTGCCGGCGGGCCAGGCCCTGGAGTTGCTCAGCACCAGCGTGGCTCGCGCCGCGGCCCTGGCGGCGGTGGACCTGCCGCCGCCGCAGCTGCAGAGCAGCGAGCGCAACTGGCTGCTGGGGGTGCACCAGCGGCTCAACCTGGAGGTGGATCTGCGGGGCTTGGAGCCCCTGCCGGGCCTCACCTTGGCGGTGACCCTCGAGCCCCTGGAGCTTCAGGCCCTGCGCCGGGCCGAACCGCTGCCGGCTCGGCCACTGCGGCAGCGCTCGCCCGGGCCGCCGGCCCTGCGCTGGCCGCTGCAGCCCGGGGCCGTCAACCGGTTGGAGCTGGTCTGCTGGCGCTGGAGCCGCCTGGGGCTCGGTGCCCTGGGGGTGGCGCTGCTGCTGGCTCTGGTGAGCCTGCTGCAACGGCTGCGGCTGGCGGCGGGATTCGGGCTGCCCCAGCTGCCCGCCTAGAGCTCCAGCGGGTCCGGGTCGATCGCCAACGACACATCCCGCGGCAGCTGCTGGCGCAGTTCCGTTTCCACCGGCAGCGGCAGCTCCGACTCCGCCGGGCCGTGCAGCAGCAGCTGCCAGCGGCTGTTGCCCGCCACCCGGGCCACGGGCGCCGGGGCGGGCCCGATGATCAACCAGCCCTGACGCTCCGCCTGGGGGCGAATGCGCTCCGCCAGGCTGGCGGCGGCGGTGGCGGTGCGGCTGGCGGAGGGCCCCGCCAGCCGCAGCAGGCAGGCCCGGCTGAAGGGCACCAGTGCCGCGCTGCGGCGCTGCTGCAACTCCTCCCGCAGGAAGGCTTCGTAGCGGCCGTCCACCAGGTGGCGGATCACGCGGTGCTCTGGGCTGTAGGTCTGCACCAGCACCTCACCCGGGCGGTCGCCCCGGCCGGCCCTTCCCGCCAGCTGCAGCAGCAGCTGCAGGCTCTCTTCGGCGGAGCGCAGGTCGGGGCGGTGGAGCAGGCCGTCGGCCGCCAGCACCGCCGCCAGGGTCACCTGGGGCAGGTCCATTCCCTTCGCCAGCATCTGGGTGCCCACCAGCACATCCGCCTCGCCGGCGGCGAAGCGCTCCAGCAGCAGCCGATGGCCATCGCGGCCACGGGTGGTGTCGCGGTCGAAGCGCAGCAGCCGCAGGCCCTCCAGTTCCTGCTCCAGGTGCTCCAGCACCTGCTGGGTGCCGGCGCCGAACGGTTTGAAGGCGGTGGAGCCGCAGTGGCCGCACTGACCGCTGATCTCGGCGCGGTGGTCGCACCAGTGGCAGCGCAACCAGGCCCGCTCCCGCTGGCGGTGCACCGTCATGGCCACGTCGCAATGGGGGCACTGCACCACCTCGCCGCAACTGCGGCAGCTCAGAAAGCTGCTGTAGCCGCGCCGGGGCACCAGCACCACCGCCTGGTTGCCGCTGCCGGCCAGGGCCTCCAACCGTTCCATCAGCGGCCGGCTCACCAGGCGCCGGTGGCCCTCCGCCAGCTCCTGGCGCATGTCCACCAGGTGCACCGGCGGCAGGGGGCGGTTGGCAATGCGGCGGGTCAGCTGCAACAGGGTGGTGCGCGCCGGTTGCCCTTGGCATTCGAGCCAGCTCTCCAGGCTCGGGGTGGCGCTGCCCAGCAGCAACCGGCAGCCGCTCTGCCGTGCCCGCAACCGAGCCACCTCGCGGGCGTGGTAGCAGGGCATCGGGCTGTCCTGCTTGTAGGAGCGGTCGTGCTCCTCATCCAGAACCAGTAGCCCCAGCCGCGGCATCGGCAGGAACACCGCCGAGCGGGTGCCCACCACCAGCAGGGGCGGCTGCCCCTCGGCCCCCGCCTCCAGGCAGCGGCGCCAGGTGGCGATGCGCTGGCCATCGCTGCAGCCCGAGTGGTATTCGGCCACGGCCGCCCCGAAGCGCCGCTGGCAGCGCTGCAGGAGTTGGGGGATCAGGCCGATTTCCGGGGTGAGCAGCAGCACCGATTGCCCCTGCCCCAGGCAGCGGGCCGCCGCCTGCAGGTACACCTCCGTTTTGCCGGCGCCGGTGACCCCCCAGAGCAGCAGGGTCTCCCCGGGGGCGGCGGCCTCGATGGCCTCCAGGGCCCGCGCCTGCTCGCCGGTGAGTTGCTGCGGGGCCTCCAGCGGCAGTGGGCTGGGCTCCGGCCCGCGGGGCCGAAGCTCGCGGCGCAGCTGTTGCCGCCGCACCAGCCCGTCCGCCACGGCGCGGCTCACCTGCGCCTCCGCCAGCAGCTCCCGCTGCCATCCCGCACCGCCCTGGCGGCGGAGGGCCTCCAGCAGCAGCCCCTGGCGTTCGGTGGGTGGCTCCAGGGGCTCAGGGCCGCTCTGCAGTTCCAGCCAGGCCTGCCGCTGCAGGCCCTTGGCACGGCCCTGCCGCTGTTGCCCCAGCCAACCGGGGGGCAGGGCGGTCTTGAGGGTGCGGAACGGGGTGGTGCGGCAGTCGCGGGCCACCGCTTCGATCAGCCGCTGCCAGTGCGGGTCCACCGCCGCCGGCTGCTGCAGCGCCTCGATCGGGGCCGCGGCCCGATCCCCCAGGGCTGCCGGGCGCTCCTGCAGCAGCTCCACCACCAGCCCGGTGTGCCGGCGGCCCCGCAATCCCAGCTGCACCAGGTCGCCAACCCCCAGCTCCAGGCCCTGGGGATTGGCGTAGGTGAACACCTGCCCCTCCCGGCCCGCCTCCAGCCACACCTGCACCCAGGGGGCCGCCGCTCGTGCCGATGGGCTGGGGCTCAACCTTGCGAAGCTCTCGGGCATTTCTTAGGATGGGACCGTTGAGCAGCTGTGTGCTGCAGTCGGAACCAGGCAAAGTTCCGTCCAGAGGGAAGATGCGAGGCCGGCCAGGCGATCCCTGAGCCCCCGATCTGTGAACACCCCTGACAGCGTTGCCCGGGCCAGCGGCCCACCGATCCAGCACCACCGTCCGTTCGTCCACAGCTCGTCGTTGTGATTCCACGGGAGCCTTCACTCCCAGGCCGTGGCTTGTCAGTCACATTGCAGCCCGGATCACAACCTTGACCACACCGCTGACTCAACGCTGATTTCACCCAGTTCGCACATCGTGTGACTTGGGCAGCCCCGAATGGCCGTCGCTCTCCATATCTCCGACACCCAGTTCACCCCCTCGTTAAGCCCCCAAGCCGTTGCTCCGGCGGTGCCGTCGGTTGCACCGGTTCGCGCCATCTGCTCCACCAGCGCCTTCTGTCCAGTCCGTTTGTTTCGCCCTGATCGAATCCGATGAGTCCTGCTGCCGCCAAAACCGCTGTGAAAACCGTTGCTGTGAAAACCAGCGGCAGCAAGGCCGCGGCCGCCAAAACCACCGCGGCCAAAGCCAGCGCTTCCAAACCGTCGGCAGCCAAGTCCAAGGCATCCCAGGACAAGGCGGCTGAGGCCGGGGCGGCGGAAATCCTGATGGTGGCGGCGGCCACCGGCGAAACCCTTTCGGTGGCCAAGGGCAAGGCCAAGGCGTCAGCCAAGGGCGTCAGCAAGACCACCAAGGCGGCTGCGACCAAGGCTGCAGCCACCAAAACCAGCTCCGCCAAGGCCAGCGCTGCCAAGGCTTCGAAGGCCAAGGCCGAGCAGCCCGCCGACTTGAATGCCGCCGCCGATGCCCTGCTGGCGGCTGCCGGGGATGGCCCCGCCGCCGACAGCAAGGACCAGCCCGGCGACAAGGCGGCCGACAAGGACGCCAAGAACGCCAAGGCCCTGGCCAGCATCAAGGTGGGCCCCAAGGGCGTGTACACCGAGGACTCGATCCGGGTGTACCTGCAGGAGATCGGCCGCATCCGCCTGCTGCGCCCCGACGAGGAAATCGAGCTGGCCCGCAAGATCGCCGATCTGCTGCAGCTGGAGGAGCTGGCGGCCCAGTTTGAGGCGGACCACGGCCACTACCCCGACACCAAGGAGTGGGCGGTGCTGGTGGACATGCCGCTGATCAAGTTCCGCCGCCGCCTGATGCTCGGCCGCCGGGCCAAGGAAAAGATGGTGCAGTCGAACCTGCGCCTGGTGGTGTCGATCGCCAAGAAGTACATGAACCGGGGCCTGAGCTTCCAGGACCTGATTCAGGAGGGCTCCCTCGGCCTGATCCGTGCCGCCGAGAAATTCGACCACGAGAAGGGCTACAAGTTCTCCACCTACGCCACCTGGTGGATCCGCCAGGCCATCACCCGCGCCATCGCCGACCAGTCGCGCACCATTCGCCTGCCGGTGCACCTCTACGAGACGATCTCGCGCATCAAAAAAACCACCAAGACCCTCTCCCAGGAGTTCGGCCGCAAGCCCACCGAAGAGGAGATCGCCGAATCGATGGAAATGACCATCGAAAAGCTGCGCTTCATCGCCAAGAGCGCCCAGCTGCCCATCTCCCTGGAAACCCCGATCGGCAAGGAGGAGGATTCCCGCCTCGGCGACTTCATCGAAGCCGACATCGAGAACCCTGAGCAGGACGTGGCCAAGAACCTGCTGCGGGAAGACCTGGAGGGCGTGCTGGCCACCCTCAGCCCCCGGGAGCGCGATGTGCTGCGCCTGCGCTACGGCCTCGATGACGGCCGCATGAAAACCCTGGAGGAGATCGGCCAGATCTTCGATGTGACCCGCGAGCGCATCCGCCAGATCGAGGCCAAGGCCCTGCGCAAGCTGCGCCACCCCAACCGCAACGGGGTGCTCAAGGAGTACATCAAGTAAACCGGAGCTCCGGTTCTGCCGCCGGCGGTGACCCCGCCGGCTTTGTTGTGAGCGCTGCCATGGCCCCGCGGGTATCGATCGTGTTGCCCACCTACAACGAACGGGGCAACCTCGAGCCGCTGCTGGCCCAGTTGCTGCCGCTTCAGCGCCGCTTCGACCTGGAAATCCTGGTGGTGGATGACGACTCCACCGATGGCACCGCCGATCTGGTGCGGCAGCTGGCCCACGGCGAGCCGCGGCTGCGGCTGGTGCGGCGGGTGGGCCGCTCCGGCCTGGCCAGCGCCATCAAGGAGGGCCTGCTCGATGCCACCGGCGATGTCGCGGTGGTGATGGACAGCGACGGCCAGCACGAACCCGCCAGCGTGGAGCGGGCCCTCGACACCCTGCTGCAGGACGATCTCGATCTGGTGATCGGCAGCCGCTTCCACCCGGAGGCCAGCATCCAGGGCCTCAGCGGCCGCCGCGAAACCGGCTCCACCTGGGCCAACGCCTGGGCCCGCTTCAGCCTGCCGCCGGCCTACGGGCAGCTCACCGATCTGATGAGCGGGTTTTTTGCCCTGCGGCTCGAACCGCTGCTGCCGGTGGTCCGGGCCGTGGATGTGAACGGCTTCAAGTTTCTGTTCGAGCTGCTGGCGGTGAGCCGCGGCCGCCTGCGCACCGCCGAGGTGCCGCTGCAGTTTCAGCCCCGCACCTACGGCAGCTCCAAGCTTGATCTGGCCATCTTCTGGGATTTCCTGATCTCGATCCTGCACAGCCTCAGCCTGCGGCTGCTGCCGCGGCGGGCCATCAGCTTTGGCCTGGTGGGGGCCAGTGGCGTCGTGGTGCAGCTGGCGATCACCCAGGGGTTGATGCAACTGGCGGGGCTCGGGTTTGAGCGGGCCCTGCCCCTGGCGGTGGTGGGGGCCGCCAGCTCCAACTACCTGATCAACAACGCCCTCACCTTCCGCTTCCAGCGCCTGCGGGGGCTGAAGCTGCTGCAGGGGCTGCTCAAGTTTCTGCTGGTGGCGTCGCTGCCGGTGCTGGCCAATGTGGGCCTGGCCTCCGCCTTCTACAGCTTCGTGGCCCGCGACACCCTCTGGGCCCAGCTGGCGGG
>JBEBCX010000016.1:0-11324 GCA_041157425.1 Cyanobacteriota bacterium
TTGGGCTGGCTGGCGCTGCAGCTGTCGTTCCGGGTGCTGGGCTGGTACGCCGAGCACCCTCCCCACTACACGGCCCGCTTGGCTCAGAGCATCGCCGTGTTCATGAAGACCCTGATCGTGGGCATGAGCTTCCTGGCCACGTTCACCTTCGCCTTTGTGGGCTTGGGGCTGTTCCTCACCTTCATCCGCAGTCTCCTACCGGGATGGAGCCAGGCCGAAGAAACTCCCTAGCCTGAGCGGGCCCAGGCCTTCGCCCGATGACCGGCCACGACCTGCAGCTGCTGGTGCTGCTGCTCTCCCCCGGCATGCTGCTGTCGGTGCTGTTGCTGGCCACGTTCGCCGCGGGCGGCTGAGATAAGTTGGCCCAGCGACCGGCCAGAGCCGGACTGATTGCGCCGCCGTGGCAGAGACCCTGTTGTTCAACGCCCTGCGCGAGGCCATCGATGAGGAAATGGCCCGTGACCCTCACGTGTGCGTGATGGGTGAGGACGTCGGCCAGTACGGCGGTTCGTACAAGGTCACCAAGGACCTTTACGAGAAGTACGGCGAACTGCGGGTGCTGGACACCCCGATCGCCGAGAACGCCTTCACGGGCATGGCTGTGGGTGCCGCCATGACGGGCCTCCGCCCGATCGTGGAGGGCATGAACATGGGCTTCCTGCTGCTGGCCTTCAACCAGATCTCCAACAACATGGGGATGCTGCGTTACACCAGCGGCGGCAACTTCACGATCCCCGCGGTGGTGCGGGGTCCCGGTGGCGTGGGCCGTCAGTTGGGGGCCGAGCACAGCCAGCGGCTGGAGGCCTATTTCCACGCCGTGCCCGGCATCAAGATCGTGGCGGTGAGCACCCCCACCAACGCCAAGGGCCTGATGAAGGCCGCCATCCGCGACAACAACCCGGTGCTGTTCTTTGAGCACGTGTTGCTCTACAACCTCACCGAAGACATCCCCGAGGGGGATTACATCTGCGCCCTCGACCAGGCCGACCTGGTGCAGGAGGGCAGCGACGTCACGATCCTCACCTACTCCCGCATGCGCCACCACTGCCTCAAGGCGGTGGAGCAACTGGAGAAGGAGGGGGTGAGTGTGGAGCTGATCGACCTGATCAGCCTCAAGCCGTTCGACATGGACACCATCGCCCGCTCGATCCGCAAGACCCACAAGGTGCTGATCGTGGAGGAGTGCATGAAGACCGGTGGCATCGGCGCCGAGCTGATGGCGCTGATCACCGAGCAGTGCTTCGACGACCTCGACGCCCGGCCCGTGCGGCTGTCGTCCCAGGACATCCCCACCCCCTACAACGGCACCCTGGAAAACCTGACGATCATTCAGCCCCACCAGATCGTGGAAGCGGCCAAGGCCCTCAAGGCTGGCCAGGTCTGAGATGGCACGCCAACAGGGGTGGTTCGCCCTGATCCTTGCCCTGGCGATTGCGGCCGGTGCCGTGCTCGCCAGCTTCCCGCTGCAACTGGGGCTCGACCTCAAAGGCGGCAGCCAGCTCACCCTGCAGGTGATGCCCGCCGGGGCGATCACCACCGTGAAGCCTGAGCAGCTCGAGGCCGTGAAAGACGTGCTCGACCGCCGCATCAATGGCCTGGGGGTCGCTGAATCCACCCTCCAGACCGTCGGCGACGACCAACTGGTGCTGCAGCTCCCCGGCGAGCAGGACCCCAGCCGTGCCGCCAAGGTGCTGGGCACCACGGCCCTGCTCGAGTTCCGCGCCCAGAAGCCCGGCACGGAGCAGCAGATGACCGGCCTGCTGAAGCTCAAGCGCCAGGCCCAGGCGGTGCTCAACCAGCGCCGCCAGCGCAGCCAGGCCCTCGCCGAGGGGCAATCGGCCCCCGACACCCCCGCCGTCGATCTGCCGGCCCAGCAGCTGGCTGAATCCCTGCAGAGCCTTGGTGTGGCCGTGCCCGCCGGCAGCAGCGAGGCCGACCAGCTGGAGCTGTTGCTGGCGGAGGTGAACCGCCGCATCGTGGCCCTCTACGAACCCGCCGAGCTCACCGGCCGCGAGCTCACCGCCGCCGGCCGCCAGCAGCAGCAGACCGGTTCCGGCTGGGATGTGACCCTCACCTTCAACAGCGAGGGGGGCCGCAAGTTTGCCGCCCTCACCCAGAGCATCGCCGGCAGCGGCCGCCTGTTGGGCATCGTGCTGGATGGCCGCTCCATCAGCGAAGCCAGCGTGGGACCCGAGTTCAAACCCGCGGGGATCACCGGCGGTTCCGCCAGCATCACCGGCAATTTCACCGCCGAAGAGGCCCGTGACCTGGAGGTGCAGCTGCGCGGTGGGTCCCTGCCCCTGCCGGTGAAGTTGATCGAAGTGCGCACCGTGGGCCCCTCCCTGGGGGCCGAAAACATCCGCTCCAGCCTGGTGGCGGCCCTCTCCGGCCTGGCCCTGGTGGCGGTGTTCATGGTGGTGGTGTATCGCCTGGCCGGCCTGGTGTCGGTGCTGGCCCTCAGCCTCTACGCCCTGTTCAACCTGGCGATCTACGCCCTGATTCCCGTCACCCTCTCGCTGCCGGGCATCGCCGGATTCATCCTCTCGATCGGCATGGCCGTGGATGCCAACGTGCTGATCTTTGAACGGGTGAAGGAGGAGCTGCGGGCCGGCAACACCCTGATCCGCTCGATCGACACCGGCTTCTCCCTGGCGTTCTCGTCGATCCTGGATGGCCATGTCACCGGCCTGATCAGCTGTGCCGCCCTGTTTGCCCTGGGCACCGGCCTGGTGAAGGGCTTTGCCGTCACCCTGGCGATCGGCCTGCTGCTCAGCCTGTTCACGGCGCTCACCTGCACCCGCAGCATCCTGCGGTTGCTCACCAGCTACCCGGCCCTGCGCCGCGTCACCTACTTCCTGCCCGCCCGCCAACTGCCCGCGGGTGCCGCCTGATGACCAGCACCCCTCTCCCCAGCCCCCGCTTCCGCATCACCCGCCACCGCCGCTTGGCTTGGGTGGGCTCCGGCCTGGCTTGCCTGCTCAGCCTGGTGGGGCTGGTGCTCTGCTGGATCAACCCCGAGATCGGCGCGCCGCTGCGGCCGGGGCTTGATTTCACCGGTGGCACCCAGATCCAGCTGGAGCGCGCCTGCCCGGGGCCCTGTTCCCCGATCACAGCCGATGACCTGCAGCGCCGGATCGCGCGCCTCAGCCTGCCGGCAGAGCCGGGGGCCACAGCCCCCAGCCTCAACGCCGCCGCCGTGCAGGTGCTTGACCAGGGACGCTCGCTGGTGCTGCGCCTGCCTGACCTCAACCCGGAGCAGGCCGCCGTGGTGGTGGCCGAGGTGCAGGTTGCCGCCGGCCCCCTCCAGGCCTCAGCCACATCCGTGAACACCATCGGTCCCACCCTCGGCGATCAATTGCTCAAGGGCAGCCTGATCTCGCTGCTGGTGAGCTTCGCCGCCATCGCGGCCTACATCACCGTCCGCTACGACCGCATCTTTGCCGGCCTGGCCCTGCTCTGCCTCGCCCACGATGTGCTGATCACCTGCGGTGTGTTCGCCTGGCTGGGATTGCTGGCCGGCATCGAGGTGGATTCACTGTTTGCGGTGTCGCTGATCACCGTGGCGGGCTATTCCGTCACCGACACGGTGGTGGTGTTCGACCGCATCCGTGAGCAGAAAACGGTGCTGCGGGACCTGCCCCTGGCCGACCAGGTGGATGTGGCGGTGGATGCCACCCTGACCCGCTCGCTCTACACCTCCTTCACCACCCTGTTGCCCCTGGTGGCCCTGATCTTTTTCGGCGGCAGCACCCTCTTCTGGTTTGCGGTGGCGCTCACCATCGGCATCGCCGTGGGCAGTTGGTCGAGCATCGGTGTGGCCCCCACGCTGCTGCCACTGCTGGCCCGGCGATGAACGGCGCCGGCCGGCGCCCGCTCCCCTGGGTGCCGTTGCTGTTGGGGGTGTTCGCCCTGCTGGATCTGCGGGTGGAGCTGCAGCTTCTGCTCGACCACTTCACCTGGAGCAGCCTGGCCCAGATCCCCCTGCACCATCCCCTGGCCGTCGCCGTGCTGCTGCTGTTGCCGGCGCTGCTGCGATCGACGCGCTAGCCGTCAGGTCCAGCGGTCCATCACCTGCTCCACCAGCAGCTTCTGGGCCAGCACCTGCAGCACCACCACCAGGGGCAAGGCCAGCAGCACCCCCGGCAGCCCCAGCAGCGCCCCCAGGCACAGCTGGGCCATCAACGCCACGGTGGGCAACAGATTCACCGTGCGGCTCAGCAGCAACGGGGTGAGCACAAACGCCTCACCGTTTTGCACCAGCAGCCGCAGGATCAGCACCTGCAGGGCCAGGGCCGGCGACACGAGCAGCGCCACCGACAGGGGCAACAGCGTGGCCACGGTGGGGCCGATGGTGGGGACGAAGGTCAGCAACCCGCAGACCAGGGCACTGAGCAGGGCCAGGGGCACCTTCAGGGCCGCCAACCCCGCCCAGGTGAGGGCGAACACCGCCACGCCGGAGAGGGTCATGCCCGCCAGCCAGCCCCCCAGGGCCTGGCGGCACTCCCCCAGCACCTCGCTGATCAGGGGGCGGTAGTGGGCTGGGGTGATCGCCAGCACCAGCCGCTGATGGCTGCGGGGGTCGAGGGCCAGCAGCAACGCCAACAGCACCATCAGCAACAGCTGCACGGTGATCGAGGCGGCCCCACCGGCGAACCCCAGCAGCTGGCTGCCAAGCGGTTGCAGCTTCTCGAGGGTGCCGAACTGCAGCAGGCGCGTTTCGACGCTCTCCAGCATCGCCATTCCCCCCAGCAGCTGCCCCAACCGGGTGAACATCGCCGGCACCAGCTGGGTGAACTGGTTCACCTGCTCCACCAGCTCCGGCAGCAGCAGCTCCCCCAGCCGCCAGCCGGTGAAGCCCAGGGCCACCACCACCACCAGCAGCGCCATCGGCCGGTTGAGGCGGGTGAGCTGGCGCAGCCAGGTCACCGGCACGTCGAGGGCCACCGCCAGCACGACGGCGCCGAACAGCACCAGCAGCACCCAGCGCAGTTCCCAGGCCAACAGCCCCAGCACCACCAGGGCCAGCAAGCCCAACAGGGTGCGAGCCGTCATGGGTTGGCACCCTGGCGCTGCCAGGGATCGAGTACATCGCGGATCAACACCTCACGGATCACCACCTGCAGGCACACCGCCAGCGGCAGGGCCAGCAGCAACCCCAAGGGGCCGAACAGCACGGTGAACAGCAGCTGGGCCGCGAGGGTGAGGCCCGGCAGCAGCTTCACCTGGTGGTGCATCACCGACGGGGTGATCACATAGCTCTCCAGGTTTTGCACCAGCACATAAAGCCCCAGCACCGCCAGCGCCTTCCAGGGCGACACCAGCAGCGCCACCGACATCGGAAACACCGTGCTGAGGGTCGGGCCGATGTTGGGGATCACGTTCAGCAGCCCCGCCAGCAGGGCGTTGGCCACCACCAATTTCACCCCCAGCAGCGACAGGCCGATGCCCGCCAGCAGCGCCACACACAGGGAGCTGATCAGCACACCCCCCATCCAGCTGCTCAGGGCTTCGCCGCACTGCAGCAGCACCTGCCGCAGGCGCCGCCGGTAGAAGGAGGGGGCCAGCAGCACCGCCACCTCGCGGTACGCGGTGGGTTGCACGGCGATCATCAGGCTCACCGCCACCACCAGCAGCAGTTGAATCAGGCCGCCGCCCAGGTTGCCGGCCACCCCCAGCAGGCCCCGCAGGCCGCTGCCCACGGGGTCGGTGGCGGTGCCGGCGGCTCCCCAGCTCTGCTGCAGCCATTGCACCGCTTGCTGCCCGTAGAGCATGCGGTTGCTCTGGTCGAGCAGTTGGCGCAGCAGCCCGGCGGCCCGTTCAGCGGCGGTGGGCAGCTGCTGCACCAGCTGCTGAAACTGCTC
Source organism: Cyanobacteriota bacterium (assembly GCA_041157425.1). GTDB lineage: Bacteria > Cyanobacteriota > Cyanobacteriia > PCC-6307 > Cyanobiaceae > Vulcanococcus. The sequence continues at coordinate 5,862 of JBEBCX010000016.1, forward strand.
CACAAACGGGGGCACCACGGCCGCCAGGGCCACCAGCAGCAGCACCAGCAGCCCCAGCAGGCTCAGGAGCAGGGCCTGGGGCCGGCCGCACCCCAGACGCCGTTGCACGACGCCCACCAGCGTGCAGAGGGCCATGGCCAGCACCACGGCGGCGAACAGGTGAATGACCACCTCCCGCAGGTGCCAGAGCAGCAGCAGGGCCGCTGCCGTGGCGATCACCCCGATCCACTGGCCGAATTTCACGGTTCCTCAGTCGGCGTCGGCGTCGCTGGCCTCACCGCCCTGGTCGGCTTTCTGGGAGAACCCCAGCTCGTTGGCGTCCGCATAGCGCTGGGCAAAGCGCATGAAGCGCTCGAAATCCTCCGGTGTTTTCCAGGTGTAGGTGGCCTCCAGGGCGGCCGGCTTGCCGTTCACAAACTTGGCGTTCACCTCGCGGGTCACCAGCTGACCCTCTTCGTCCACCATGTACATGCCGCCGATGTCCCCCAGCGATTCCGGCGACAGGGCCTCGGGCTGGTCGAACACGAAGATCGCCTGGCCGGTGCGGCCATCGCGCGAGCGGGTCATGCGGATGTCGGGCACCACCGGTTCATCGACTCCGCGAAAAAACTGAATGGCGGCCATCGATGGGTCCCTCAAAGTCCAGATCCTAGGCAGTGTTCCCGGAGGGCCTCAGCCCGCCAGGGCGGTGATGCAACCGGAGGCCAGCAGCTGCTGGGCCGCCGCCTCGGCGCTCAGACCTCCGAGGGGGTGGCTGCCCAGCAGCCGGCGTTGATCGCCTTCCCCGTGGCGGGCCAGCTCGTGGTCGTAGCAGCGGTCGTAGTAATCGAGCATCTGCCGGGCCGCCCCGCCCCAGTCGCTGTGGTCGATCGCCTCCAGGGCGGCGGCGGTGCGCTGGGGCCCGAGCCGGCGGGCGATCCGCTCGGTGGCCTCCCGCAGGGCGCTGGCGCCCTGGCTGCCGTAGACCGCCACCAGCTGCTCCAGCCGCTCCGCCAGTGGGCGTTGAATCTCCAGCAGCGGTGCCTGCTGCATCTGCCGCCACAGCCCAGCCGGGATGCGGCAGCGGCCCACCTGGGCGCTTTCCGCCTCGAGCCAGATCTGGGGGGCCTGGCGCTGGCTGTGCAACGCCATGGCGATGCGGTTTTCGTAGTGCTCCGTGCTGGGCTGGGGGGGCAACCCCAGACCCCCGAAGCTGCTGCCGCGGTGGTGGGCCAACCCCTCCAGATCCACCACCGCCACACCCTGCCGCTGGAGGGCGAGCAGCAGGTCGGTTTTGCCGGTGCCGGTTCTCCCCCCGAGCAGCCGCACGGGCCAGGGCTGCTCCACCAGCTCCAGCACCCAACGCCGGAAGGCCTTGTAGCCCCCCTCCAGCACCACCACCGGCAGATCCAATTGCTCCGCCAGCCAAGCCATGCTCTCCGAGCGCATGCCACCGCGCCAGCAGTGCAGCCGCAGCCCACCACCCGCCTCGGCGTGGGCGGCGCTGAGGGCATCCCCCAGCTCCGCCAGGCGCGGGCCCACCAGCTGCAGCCCCAGTTGGATGGCGGCCCGGCGGCCCTGCTGCTTGTAGGTGGTGCCCACCTCAGCCCGTTCCCCATCGCTGAACAGGGGCAGGTTGCGGGCTCCGGGAATGTGCCCCTGGTGGTATTCCGCCGGCGCGCGCACATCCAGCAGCGCGCCCCTGCCCGCCAGAAACGGTTCGATCGCCTCACGCCCGCCTGCGCTCACCCCGCCCGCCTCCGGCCATGCCTGACATAGTGGGCCAACGCTGGCGCAGGCAGCTCAGTCCCCCTCGATGCTTTCCGGACCCCCTGTCACCACCACGGTCAGTGCCGACCAGTTGCTGGAGCGTTTCCTCAACGCCAACCCCCGCCAGCGCCGCAGCCTGTTGGCCCAGGTGCAGCAGCGGGGCCAGGAGCTGCGCCCCCTGCTGGCTGAACAGCTCGACCGCCTCGATGCCACCGGAGACGACTGGGCCCCCGGCGCGCTGGTGCAACTGTTGGTGGCGGAGCCCGATGCGTTGGCGGAGGCCTTCTGGCAGCGCTACCCCGATGGCTGGCTGGCGGTCAGCAGCGCCCAGGGGGTCGACTACGCCCCCCTGCAGCGCGCCCTGATCAACGGTCAATTTGAAGAGGCTGACCGGCTCACCAGCGCCCATCTGCGGCAGTTGGCCGGGGCCGATGCCGAAACCCGCGGCTACGTCTATTACTCCGAGGTGCCCCCCATGGCGGCGGCCGATTTGGAGAGCCTCGATCGCCTCTGGGTGGTGTATTCCCAGGGCCGTTTCGGCTTCTCCGTGCAGCTGCGGCTGCTGCGCAGCCTCGCCGGCCGTTGGGATCAGCTCTGGCCTCGGCTCGGTTGGAAGCAGGCCGGCGTCTGGACCCGCTACCCCAACGCGTTCACCTGGTCGTTGGAGGCGCCGGAGGGGCACCTGCCGCTGGTGAACCAGCTGCGGGGCGTGCGTCTGATGGATGCGCTGCTCTCCCATCCCGCCCTGCAACGGCGGGTGTCGGCCTAACCACAGCATTGCGGCGCCGCCGGCGCTGCAGGGGTAGGGTCGAGGAACACCTCATGGGTTCCGGCACCGGCAGCCATGGCCATGCGTTGGGCGGATTTCATTACCCCATCCACGCTGCAGTTGGCACCGTTGTTGGAGCTGCTGCTGGAGCCGATCAACCGCTCCCCGCAGCTGGGGAACCTGCAGCTGGGTCTGCAGGAGGTGTTGGTCAATGCCGTGCGCCACGGCAATGGCAACGACCCCCGCAAGTGCCTGCGGGTGCGCCGCATCCTGACGCCGCGTTGGCTGGTGTTCCAGGTGCAGGATGAAGGCTGCGGTGTGCCGCCCCAGGGGCGTTGCCACGCGTTGCCGGAGGCCGTGGATGCCGCCTGCGGCCGTGGCCTCTACCTCATCCACCAGTGCTTCGAGGACGTGCGCTGGAGCCGCCGCGGCAACCGCGTGCAGGTGGCGGTGCGCCGCGCCGCCTGACGCGTCAGCGTCCGTGCTGGGGGCAGCCGGGGTCGCGCAGCTCCCCCTGCAACCACCCCAGGGCCTGCTCCACCATCGGTGTGGCGTCCCCGTTGTTGACCAGCTGCACCAGGGCCGCCGCCAGCAGCTCGGCGGCGCGGCGTCTCGGCTGACCCTTGAGGGCATGCCACTGGCGCTCCTCGATGCTCAGCAGCCGGGCCAGGGCTTCACTGGCCTCCTGGCTGCCCTCTGGCCACAGGCTGGGGCGGGATCGCTGCGGCGCGGGCGGCTTCACTGGACGAACGGCGTCTCCGGCGGCCATCCTGGCGCCATGCAGCAGCGGCCGCGCTCCCCCCACACACCGATTCGCTGGGTGCACCAGTTGGGCGGCTTGATGGCGCAGGTGTCGCGGGCCGAGCGGCTGCAACCGCGGGACGACAGCCTGCAGGCACGGCGTCTGCGCCAACGCATGGCCCTGGCCCAGCGGGTGCTCGACCCCTTGCCCGCGCCGCTGCGGGGATCCGGCCTGGCCGAACGGGCCCTCTGGCAAAGCCTGCGCTGGGGAGGACTGGGGTTGCTGCTCAGCCTCTGGCTGCGGCGCTAGGCCGCTGGCTCCATGGCCGCTTGGTCCGCTTCGGGCTGCGGTTGCAGATCCACCCGGGCGCCGCTGAGCCGTGGCGGCGGGGATGTTTGGGCCAGCCGTTCTCCGCGCAGCCAGGCGTTGTGCAGGGCGCGGCGCCGTTGATCCTCCGCCAACACCAGGCGATCGGCGGCGCTGAGCGGGCTTTCCCCCGGCAGCACCGGCGTGCGCAGGCAAATGCCGAAGCCGTGGGCCTCCACCTGCAAGTGCCCTTCCATAAACACCGTCTGAAAGGTCCAGCCGGCCAGCCACCGCACGCTGAAGGGATTGGCCATGCCCGGGCGCTTCAGCGGTTCAGGAGTTCCGACCCTATGGGTGTGGCCTGGACCCGAGGGTGCTTTGTCAGCGCTTGGTGGCACTCCAGACGCGCGTCATCAGGTGCGAGCTGGCCCGGATGCCGCTGAAGCCGGCCTGCTCCAGCCGGTCGTCGATGGCATCGCTGATGTAATCGCGGTAGTAGGGCTCGTGGAAGATGCGGCGGAAATTGTCCATGGCCGCCTCGAACTGGGGCGAATCCGCCAGCTGCACCGAATCGGCAAGCACCAGCGTGCCGCCGGGCTCCAGCACCCGGAAGCATTCGTTGAGCACCGCCTGCCGTGCCTCCCCCGGCAGCTCGTGGAACAGGAACACGCAGGTCACCGCCTGCATGCTGCCGCTGGCGAATGGCAGCTCCTCGGCATTGCCCTGCACCAGCTGCGGCAGCTCGCTGGGCAACTGGCTCAGCCAGCGGTTGGCCTGGCGCAGGTAGGCGGCGGAGAGGTCGAGCCCCACCAGCTGGGCCTGCGGCAGGGCCGCCCGCAGCTGACGCAGCATGCGTCCCGTGCCCGTGGCGACGTCGAGCACGCGCAGCTGGCTGGCGGGGCGCCCCTGGAAGGCCCTCAGGCCCTCAATCAGTGGCCGGATCACCCGCCGCCGCATCGGATCGGCGGTGCCGTTGAACAGGATCTCCACCTGAAGGTCGTAGAGCGAGGCGGAGTGGTCGCTCAGGTAGCCATCGGTCTGGTGGTGGAAGTTCTGCAGGTAGTAGTCGGGGTAGTTCTCGCTCTGCACCTCCTGCGGCAGATCGCGCACATTGCGGTCGCTGCGCCGTGCCCATGTGCTGGGCATGTCGAGCCACACCAGCGGGTAGCGCGTGGCCCAATCCAGCCAGGGGCCGTCGAACAGCAGGCTTGTGGGGTAGAGGCCCTGTTCCGCCTCCTGCCAATCCAGGTCCAGCAGGGCGCTTTGCGAGGCCTGCAGATCCTTCAGCATCTGCATGGGGATCGGCCGCGTTTTTGGGGCGCCGGCCGGGGCCACAAGCTCCATCAGCTTGGTGCTCACCTCCTTGTGGGCTACCCCCATCAGGCTCTTGCCCCCTTGCAGGGCCTGGTACGCGAGCTTGGTGAGGGTGTCGGCCATGGACAGGCGCGGCGGCGGCGAACTCAGCCCATTCCAGCGGATCTGCCTGTGCCTCCGCGGGCGCCAGTGGTCAGAGATCAAGATTGATGGCGCAGGGGGTAATTCGGTAGCAACGGCTACAAAATGAAGGCAGCCGTTCAGGTGAGCCATGGCGACTCCCTCTTCCTCTTCGTCCTCTTCCCCCTCTTCGCCCTCCCCCTCCCAGCCCGTCTCCGACACCGGTTCCTACGTGGATTGGATGCGGGCCCGTCAGCGCCGCGACCGGCAGCACCGGCCGGCCATCACCCTGCGCCAGTGCACCGGTGATGGCAGTGAGGCGGCCAATGTTCATGCCCAGGAGCAGGCCTGGGCTGAGCGCCACGCCCACGAGCGCCGGCTGCAGGCCAGTGCCATCGCCCAGATTCGCCATGAAAAAGCCCCGGCTTGAACCGGGGCTGTTGGGATCTGACTGGGTCTGACG
>JBEBCX010000017.1:0-11292 GCA_041157425.1 Cyanobacteriota bacterium
CGAGGGCAGCTCCAGGCTGAAGCTCCCCTGGCCGTCGGGGATGACGGTGCCGCGCCAGGTGCCTTCATGCGGCTCCGCTGGCACCGAGGCACCGCTGTCGGCGGGCGATGCGGCCCCCGCCCAGCAGCCGTCGAAGCCCAGGCGTGATGGGTCGTCGAGCACCGCCCGCTGGCGGGCCAACCATTCGGGATGGTGCCAGGGGGTGTCCCAGAGGGGCACCACCGCCGCCGGGGCCATCGGATCGCTGATCAGCAGCTCCTGCAGCGCGCGCACCGGCAGCTCTGACGGCGCCTGCCTGCGCTCCAGGGCCAGGGCCGCCGCCGCACCGGCCGCCTGGCCGATGTTGAGAATCAGGGGCTGCAGACGGGTGGCCCCGTTGGCCATGTGGCTGGTGCTGAAGCCCTTGTCCGCCGCCAGCAGGTTGTCGATCTGGGAGCTCACCAGGGCACCGAAGGGGATGCAAAAGGGGGTGCCGCTCCAGCGGCCGCCCCAACGGCAGCTTTTGGGGGCCAGGGGCCAGTCGGGGCCTGGGTAGTGGTGGTCGTTGGCGTAATTGCCCACGGCCACGGAACGGATGGCACCAGAACCGTCGGTGGGCACGGGCGCTGTGGCCTGGCCCGGGGCCTGCGGCAACAACATCAACTCGGTGACCACCTCCATCCCCACCAGGCGCCGGCCTTCGCGCCAGTAGGGCATCAGGGCCAGGGGCGACGTGCCGCTAAGGGCCAGGCCATCGGCCCCGGGGTCTGGGAAGCACTGTCCAGGCTGCAACCAGCCGCCGGAGGCCTCCTGCAGGGTCGCCAGAAAGGCCAGGCTGTGGTCCTGCATCTCCCGCTCCACGGCGGAGCGGATGGCCGGGTCGGGGTCGAACAGCTGGGGCAGCTGCTGGTGCCAGTCGTTGCCGTGCAGGGGCCAGTTGAGCATCACCAGGCCATCCGGCAGGCGGCCGTAGGTGATCGTGCGCTCCAGGCCGAAGGCGTCGCTGGCCCCGGCAAACGGCGGCGCCAGCGGTGTGTTCGGCAACGGGGAGGGGGGTGTTGCCCCCAACTGACCCATCACCACCCAGGTGGGCGACTGCACCGGTTGATGGGTGAAAAACGGATCGAGATCCAGGTCCTGTTGGGGGGGGGCGCTGGGCTCCAGCCACCGTTCTCGGGCTTCCCAGCCGAAGCGGTGCTCGGCATCCGCCAGGGGGAACGTGTCCCCCAGGTCGCTGCCGTCGATCAGCAACTCCAGGCTGATGCGCACCGGTTCGCCGCCGCGGAGCACCCGCAGGGCCTCAATGCGGTTGCCGCGACGTTCCACCGCCAGCAGCTGCACCGATGGCCACCACTGAAGCCGTGGTTCGCTGCCACACCAGCGGCGCAGGATGGCTTCGGCGGTGGCGGGCCGGTAGCCGAAGCAGCTGACCCAGTTGTGGTCCAGGCCACTGGGTTCCTGGCGTTGCAGCTCCCGCAGAAAGGCCCCCCACAGGCCCGTTTGCCAGGGGCTGAGTTCGTTGCCATCGGGGCAGCACACGCCGGCGGCGCTCACCATCCCCCCCAGCCAGGGCCCCGGCGTCAGCAGCAGGGTGTCGGCACCGCAGCGGGCCGCCTGCAGGGCTGCTGCCACCGCGCCGGTGCCACCACCCCAGACCACCAGGGGAGCAGCCGTTGCTTCCAGGGGCATCGCACCAGCGTCGCGCCCGCCAAGGCTCGCAGCTCAAGGCCCGGGCGGAAAGGGCTGCGTAAGATCCGGCCGATGACCTACACCCTCACCACCCCTCTCTATTACGTCAACGACAAGCCGCATCTGGGCAGTGCGTACACCACCCTGGCCTGCGATGCGTTGGCGCGCTTTCAACGGTTGAAGGGGGAGCCGGTGCTGTTCATCACTGGCTGTGATGAGCATGGTCAGAAAATTCAGCGCACCGCCGAGGCGGCGGGCCTCAGCCCCCAGGCCCATTGCGATGCCGTCAGCGCCCAATACCGGGACCTTTGGCAGCGCTGGCAGATCAGCAACGACCGACTGATCCGCACCACCGACCCGCGGCACCGCCGCATCGTGGAGCAGTTTTTTGCGCGGGTGGAGGCCAACGGCGACATCGTCGAGGGGCGCCAGCAGGGTTGGTACTGCGTGGCCTGCGAGGAGTTCAAGGACGACCCCGCCTCCGCCGAGGCGCCGGACTGCCCCATTCATCAACGGCCGTTGGAGTGGCGCGATGAGGTCAATCTGTTTTTTCGCCTGTCGCGCTACCAGCAACAGATCGAAGCCCTGATCGCTCAGCCGGGCTTCATCCAACCCGCCAGCCGTCGCAACGAGGTGGAGAACTTCGTGCGCCAGGGCCTGCGCGACTTCTCCATCTCCCGCGTGAATCTGCCCTGGGGGATTCCCGTGCCCGGCCATGACGGCCACACCTTCTATGTGTGGTTCGATGCGCTCCTGGGCTACATCACCGCCCTGTTGGAGGCGGGCGATCCCCCTGAGCTGGATCAGGCGCTGGCGCGGGGCTGGCCCGCGGCGGTGCACGTGATCGGCAAGGACATCCTGCGCTTCCACGCGGTGTATTGGCCGGCGATGCTGCTCTCCGCTGGCATTCCCCTGCCGAAACGGGTGTTTGGCCATGGCTTCCTCACCCGGGAGGGGCAAAAGATGGGCAAGTCGCTGGGGAACGTGCTCGATCCAGCGCTGTTGCTGGAGCGTTGCGGCCGCGATGCGGTGCGCTGGTATCTGCTGCGTGACATTCCCTTCGGAGAGGATGGCGACTTCCAGCAGCAACGTTTCACCGACCTGGTGAACAACGACCTGGCCAACACCATCGGCAACCTGCTCAACCGCACCAGTTCAATGGCGCGGCGTTGGTTTGCCGAGGCGGTGCCGCCGGCGGGCGCTGGCGCCGGTGCCGATCACCCGCTGGCCCAGGCTGCGCAGCAGGCTCAGACCACCGCCCTGGCGGCCCTCGAGCAGCTGGAGTTCCGCACCGCGGCTGAGGCGGCGCTTCAACTGGCCATCACCGCCAACGGCTACCTCAACGACCAGGCCCCCTGGAGCCGCATGAAGCAGGAGGGCCATGAGCATGAGGTGGGCGCCGATCTGTATGCGGTGCTGGAGGCGGCGCGGATCGTGGCCCTGCTGCTGGCACCCCTCTTGCCCGACCTGTCGGCGCGGATGCTTGGTCAATTGGGCCAAGCGGTGGCGGAGTCCAGCCACAACGCCAGCGGCGACTGGCTTCAGCGTTTGTGTTGGGGAGGGCTGCAATCGGGGGCATCCCTGCCGGAACCCTCCCCGGTGATGGCCCGTCTGGAGCTCGACGAGCCCCTGTGATGCGCTCCACCCCCCTCCGCCTGCTGGGCCTGAGTGCCCTGGCCACCGGCCTGGTGGGCTGCACCACGGCCCCCAAGGCCCCACCACCGGAGGAGCCCTTTGTGTTCCGAGCCCTGGACCTGCGGCAGCGCGATGCCCTGGGGGGCCCCGCCTGGGAGCTGCGCAGCCCAGAGGCCCGCTACGACATCGTTCGCCAGTTGGCCCAGGCTCGCCAACCCCGCGGCACCATCTACAAACAGGGTCGCCCCCACATCACCATCCGCGCCCTCAGCGGCACGGTGATCGGGGATGGCCAAGCCATCCAACTGGAGGGGGATGTGGAGATCACCCTGCTGGGGGCCAACCCCGTGCGCATCACGGGTGACCAGGTGCGTTGGATCCCCAGCCAGGACCTGATGGTGATCGACCGCCGCCCCTCGGCCATCGATCGGCGCACGCGCATCCAGGCGGGCCTGGCTCGCTACCGCATCAAAGCCGACCAGCTCGAACTGCGCGGCACCCCCGTGCTGGAGCACTGGCAACAGGGGGCAGCGCCCTCGGCGCCGCTTCGTGTTCAGACCGCCTGGCTGGATTGGCGCCCTGAGCAGGGCGACCTGGTGGCCCGTGAGCCGGTGCGGGGTGTGCGCCGCGAGGCCAACAGCCAACTGGAGCTACGGGCTCAGGGCCTGCAGGGCAACATTCGCCGTGGCTTCGTCGACCTCCAGGCCCCCGTGCAGGTGCGCGATCCCAAACGCCAGGGATGGCTGAATGCCTCCACCACCCGTTGGGCCATCAATGATCAGCTGCTCAGCAGCGACCAGCCGGTGCAGGGGGGCTTCAAGGCCCTGCGCGGCCAGGGCAAGCGCTGGCGGGTCAACCTGGCCAACAGCACGGTGGCCCTCGACGACGGGTGCCGCATCGAGCAACCCGGTGAGCGCCTCAGCGCCCGCCAATGCCTCTGGAACTGGCCCACGGGCCGCTTCCAGGCCAAGGGGGCTGTGGAGCTGGATCGCTCCACCTACAGCCAACGCACCCGTGCCGGCCTGCTGCTGGGACGCATCGGTGCCGATGGGGTGGCCGTGTTCACGGCCCCGGGATCCCGCGTCAACTCCCGGTTCACAATTCCGCCCCAGCAGCGTGGCCCTCGGGCAGCACGCCGATCGGATCCAGTGCAGTTCTGAGCTTGCGGGACCAACCCTCCAGCCAGGCTTCATCACTGCGGCTGAAGCAGCGCGGTGACCAGCCCGCCAGCAGCAACACCCCGTCCGTGCCCAGGGGCTGAACAATGACCGCCGGAACACCGTCAGGCAGGCCGCGGAATTCGTCACGGCCTGGATAGAGCTTTAAGTTCACCAGGCCGATGGCCGTGTCGGTGGTGCAGGCGCGGCTGCAGATGGCACCGGGGGTGAAGCCCGTCTCGCGGGGTGCCAACACCCCCCGGCGCAGCAGGGTCCGCCCACGCCAGTGCAGCAGCACGGAGGCCGCCGGTGTGGCGGTGAGCAGCATCTGGCTGCCCCAGGCCAGCTCCTCACGCAGGGCCTCAGGCAGGCTGCCATCGAGGTCCAGCCCCTGCTCGCCCTCCAGCGCCACCCGGCCCGGCGCTTCGGGCATGGCGCGGGTCCAGAGAATCGCCACCAGCATCAGGCCCACCGCCAGGAAACTGGCCAGCACCGCCGCCCGCTCCAGGGCCGGAGTCAGCTCCGGTGCGCTGAGCTGGTTGGTGATGCTCAGACCCAACCCCAGCACGCCTGCGGCCAGGGTGAGGCGGGCGGCCGTGCCCATCGGCCTGTCGCGGCAGCTGCCCACACGTTGTCACAGCCACACAGGGCCTCGCGCCCCTGGGTGAATCCGCTCAAATGGTGGGGTTGGTTTTTTGGTCATGGCCACCAGCACAGCTCCAGCCCAGCGGCTGTTGATCAGCAGCCCCGCCGAAGCCTTCGCGGCCATCGCCCTGGCGGCGGTCTGCTGCGATGGCGAACTCTCAGCGGCGGAAGCCCGCGGCCTGCGCCAGTTGCTGGAATTCCGCACACCGTTCCGCCATCGCGACGCTGCGGCGATGGGGGCCCTGCTCGACCACCTGCTGGCGATCCTGCGCCGCGATGGCTGGCCCGCCCTGGTGGAGCAGGCGGTGCCCCTGCTCACCCCGGATCAGCGCCAGACCGCCCTGGCCGTGGCCGTGCAACTCACCCTGGTGGATGAGGTGAGCTGCAGCGATGAGCGGCGCTTCCTGCAGCAGCTGGCGGAACGGCTCGAGGTGGCACCCGAGCGGCTGGCCACCATCGAAGACGTGATTGGCCTGCTGCACCGCGACAGCCTGGCGGACTAACGGCAGACTGGGGCGATTGAACGCCTGAAATCCGTGGGGCATCGCCTTCGCCAACAGCTCTCGGCACTGCTGCTCGCCTCGGTGCTGCTGCTGGGCTCGATGGGATTGGCGCCGGCGGCCTGGGCCACCGGCGTGGCCGATTTCACGGATCAGGCCCCCGCAACCCACGTGATCGACACGGCCGATTTGATCAGCCGTGCCGCCAACACCGAACTGGACCGACGCCTGGAGAGCTTTGGTGGCTCCGAACTCGAGGCGCGCCTGGTGACGCTGCGGCGTCTGGATTACGGCCTCAGCCTCGATGGCCTGGGCCAGGGGCTGCTGCAACGCTGGTCGGCCCCCAATGGGCCGCAACAGCTGCTGCTGCTGATTGAATCGCAAAACAACAGCGCCGCCGTGGTGGCCTCCGAGGGGCTGGCGGACCGCCTGCCCCAGGAGCTGCTGGCGAGCACCGCCATCAGCACCATGGGGCTGCCCCTTCGCGAGGGTGCCCGTTACCGCCAGGCGAGCCTGGATGCCCTGGATCGTCTTGGAGCGGTGCTGCAGGGCGAGGCCGATCCGGGCCCGCCCCAACTGCAGGAGCGGCTGCCGATTGAGACCAACATCCCCACCCGCGAGGAAACCGCTTCGAGCAATGCGCTCCTGTGGGTGGTCGTTCTGCTGGTGGTTGGCACACTGGTGCCGATGATCACCTGGTGGGTCTTCTCCCGCTGAGGCCATCGCACACAACCAGCCATGGGGTTGACGGATTGGATGGGGGCCTTCGACCGCGCCAGCGCCAGTGACCTCAGCGTGAATCTGGAGCGGGCCTATGAAGCCGCCCTGTTGATTCAGAGTCTGGAGCTGGAGTACTACAACGACCGCCCGGTGCGGCCGGAGCTTCAGCTCAGCATTCCCCGCCAGGCGCAGGCCCAGATGCTGCGCCGCTTCCGCGCTGCCCTGGAGCTCTGCCAGGGCACCCTCTCCGGCATCGAAGCCCGCCGTGCCGAGCTCGACAGCCAGGAGCTTCGCCAGCTGCAGCTGATTGAAACGGTGCTGTCGCGCTATGGGCGCCGCAGCACCCTGCCCTCGATCTCCCGCTCTCCGGAATTGTTGCCCCGCAGCCTGCTGGGGGTGGTGGATGGGGTGCGGCGCCAGCTGGACCCGGAAGCGGAAACGTTTGTGGTGGAAGGGTTCCGCCGCCGCCGCGATTCCACGCTCGTGTCGCTGCGGATCCTGCTGCTGCTGATCCTGGTGCCGCTGATCGTGCAGCAGGTGAGCCGTGCGGTGCTGATTTCACCGCTGCTCGATCGCTACGCCCCTGAGATTCCCTTCATCAGCTACACCAAGCCGCACCTTCAGGAGCGGGCCATCGGCAAGCTGCGGCTCTACCAGCAGGAGCTGGAGTTTGAGGCCCTTCTCGATGGCCGCGAACCACCGAGCCGTGAGGAGGTGCGCAGCGCCCTGGCCGTGCGGGCGGAAGAGCTGAAGGGCGAGGCGGATGCTGAAGGCCTCGAGGCCACCAAAAACGTGTTGGCGGATTTGGCGGCGCTTCTGGGGTTTGCCCTGGTGTGCGTCTTCGGTCAGCGCGACCTGCAGGTGCTGCGGGGCTTCATGGATGAGGTGGTCTATGGCCTGAGCGACAGCGCCAAGGCCTTCACCATCATCCTGTTCACGGACATCTTCGTGGGCTTCCACAGTCCTGAAGGCTGGACGGTGTTGATCGACGGCATCGCCAACCACCTGGGCCTGCCGGCGGAGGAGAACTTCATCATGTTGTTCATCGCCACCTTCCCGGTGGTGCTGGCCACGATCTTTAAGTACTGGATCTTCCGCTACCTCAACCGTGTCTCCCCGTCGGCGGTGGCGACCCTGCGCAACATGAATGGTGGGGGTTGAGGGAACCACCAGCCGTCTGGTGTTGGTGAGCGGCCCCAGCCGCGGCGGCAAGAGCCGTTGGGCTGAACACCTGGCCGCTCAGGATGGCCGTCCTGTGCTGTATCTGGCCACCGGTGCCCCAAGCGGCGACGGCCGTGACCCCGGTTGGCAACAGCGGGTGGAGGCCCATCGCAGGCGCCGACCGGTCGATTGGTCGTGCCTGGAACCTGGGGCCGATCTGCAGGGCGCATTGGAGGAACGGCTGCAGAACCACCATCCCCAGGCGAGCCATCTGCTGCTCGTGGATTCCCTCGGCAGCTGGCTGGCCTGGCACCTGGAGGACAGCGACACCCGCTGGCAGCAACGCAGCGCCCAGTTGCTGGCCACCCTGCTGCAGCCAGGGCCGCCGGTGGTGCTCGTGGTGGAGGAAACCGGTTGGGGGGTGGTGCCACCCACGGCGATCGGGGGCCTGTTTCGAGATCGCCTGGGGGCTTTGCACCAACAGCTGATGCGCCACGCCGGATCGGCCTGGTTGGTGCTGGGGGGGCGGGCCCTCGACCTGATGCAGCTCAGCCACCCGGTGCCGGAGGCCTGAGATGCCACGCCTGGTGCTCTACCAGCCCGAAATTCCACCGAACACCGGCAATGTTGCGCGCAGCTGTGCCGCCACCCGCACCGAGCTTCACCTGGTGGAGCCCCTCGGCTTTGAACTCAGCGACCGCACCGTGCGCCGCGCTGGACTGGATTATTGGCCCTGGGTGGATCTTCACCGCCACAGCGACTGGGGGGCATTCCAGGCGGTGCAACGGCAGCGCGGCGGCCGGCTTCTGGCCCTCAGCCGGCACGCCAGCCAGCCCTACACAACCATCGCCTACCGCGACGACGACTGGCTGCTGTTTGGACGGGAAACCAGCGGTCTTCCCCAGGAGGTGCTGGCGGTGGCCGATGCCCGCCTCAGCATCCCCATGCCAGGGGGCGTGGACCAGGGCGGCGGAGTGCGCAGCCTCAACCTGGCCACGGCCGCCGGCGTGGTGCTGTTTGAGGCCTTGCGGCAACTGCAGGCCCGCTAACACAGGCTTTTTTCCTTTGGTCAACCAAAAGAGTGACCACGGCGACTTGCCGGGGAGTGTTCAAGCCGTTACTCTTGCGCCGACGCAGGGATGTTGGCTTCTCCACTGCGTTTTGACCTCCGGCCAAATTGCATGAAGCCTTATCAATTCGGTCTGACCACCCTCGCCAGCACAGCGGCCCTCGCGGTCGCCGGTACGGCGGTCATTCCTTCCCTGGCTGATTCGCGCAGCGCTTTGGGTGTCGTTCCGGCACCGCAGGCCTGGACACGTGCCAGCGCTGATTCCTCCGGCTGGATGGCCGCCCTACCGGCCGCCGGAGATCGGCTGTGGGTGAAGGTCCGACAAACCATCAGCCTCGAAGACCTGGCTTCCCAGCTGGCGCAGGACGAAAGCAAGCTGGCCCGCCTCAACGACGTCGACGAAGACCACCGTTTCAGCACCGGTGATTGGTTGGTGCTTCCCAGCCAATCCATCAAGCAGGCCAAGCAGCTGGCGGGGATCGACACCAGTGAATTGCGCCGCACGCCCCCCCTGGCCGCCCCCCCTGAGCCCCAAGAGCCGGCTCGGGTGCGCTTCGGCGACAGCGTGCTCAAGATCGCCCAGCGCTACAACCTGAGCATCAGCGAGCTGCTGCAGCTCAATCCCGGCCTCCGTGCCGCTCGCCTGGTGGTGGGCACCCAGATCCGCCTGGCCCAGTCGTCCCCGGGCCGCAGCCGCATGCTTCTGGGCCTCAAACCGGTGGGCTCCGGTGGCCTCAGCTGGCCCGACAGCCCCGATTTCGGTCTGGGCGATGGCAACGGTGGTGTTCCCTTTGCCGACACCGGTTGGATCTGGCCCACCCAGGGCGTCTTTTCCTCCGGTTACGGCTGGCGCTGGGGCCGGATGCACAAGGGCATTGACATCGCCAACAACGTCGGCACACCGATCCTGGCGGCCCGGGCCGGTGAGGTGATCTCCGCCGGCTGGAACGATGGCGGCTATGGCTACCTGGTGGAGCTCCGCCATGCCGAT
This sequence comes from Cyanobacteriota bacterium, assembly GCA_041157425.1. GTDB lineage: Bacteria > Cyanobacteriota > Cyanobacteriia > PCC-6307 > Cyanobiaceae > Vulcanococcus. The sequence continues at coordinate 9,547 of JBEBCX010000017.1, forward strand.
GGTTCCCTGAGCCGCTACGCCCACAACAGCCGCATCCTGGTGCGGCCTGGCGATCAGGTGAACCAGGGCAGCGTCATCTCCCTGATGGGCAGCACCGGCCGCAGCACGGGCCCGCACCTGCATTTCGAGATTCTGCCTCCGGGCCGTGGGGCCATGAACCCCCTGCAATTCCTGCCGCCTCGCGCCTGAGGCGAAGGGGGTCGTTCCTCTACAATGCTCGTACCGCGGCTCGGTAGCTCAGCTGGTTAGAGCGTGGGATTCATAACCCCAAGGTCGGGAGTTCAAGTCTCCCCCGAGCCATCTTGTGTTCGCTCGTCCGGACACCCCGCCCTGCACCCGCAGGGCTTTTTTGTTGCCTGGATGCGGCGGATGGGGGGCAGATCGGTGATCAGTGCGCCTCAAAGGCGTCCGTGATCACGGGCACCAGCACGATCGGATCAAAACTGGTGTCAACGGGTGCGGCCTGGATGGAGACGGGGGGCAGCGCGCCAGTGCTGGGGCTTGCACCTTGGGCCGAACCACGGCCGGAGGACCCGCGGCGACGGCCCCCGGTGCCGTCCGTGGAGCGGGACCCGCCACCGCCGCGCCGGCTGGAGGGTTCGGGCCGGCTGCCGGGCAAGGGACGCTGCAGAGGCTGTTCCCGAAGCTCACTGCGCACCTGGTTCAACAGGCGAAAGTGGCTGGTGATGTTGTACTTGCGCAGCAGGGACGGATCCCAAGCCATGGGGGAGCGGCGTCTGGTCTCCCCACAGCCTATGGCGACCGCCGGCCGTCGAAGCGTGATAAGTTGTTGCAGTGCTTAATGGAAGTCGGACCGAGTACGCCTAATCCATGGGGAGCCGCTGGGGCACCCGCCGATCCAGGCCCTCACCCTTCCATGCCGCCTGATCACCCTCATCTGTGACCATGTCCAGACTCGTCGGCCTGCAAGCTCCTGATTTCACCGCCACAGCCGTGGTGGACCAGGAATTCAAGGAGGTGACCCTCTCCTCCTACCGCGGCAAGTACGTGGTGCTGTTCTTCTATCCCCTCGACTTCACCTTCGTCTGCCCCACGGAGATCACCGCCTTCTCCGATCGCTACAGCGATTTCTCCAGCCGCAACTGCGAAGTGCTGGGCGTGTCGGTGGACAGCCAGTTCTCCCACCTCGCCTGGGTGCAGACCGACCGTAAGAACGGCGGCCTCGGCGACATCGCCTACCCCCTCGTGGCCGACCTCAAGAAGGACATCGCCCGTGCCTATGAGGTGCTCGATGAGGACGCCGGTGTGGCCCTGCGTGGTCTGTTCATCATTGACCCCGATGGTGTGATCATGCAGAGCACCATCAACAACCTGCCCGTGGGTCGCAGCGTGGATGAAACCCTGCGCCTGCTGCAGGCCTTCCAGCACATCCGCAACAATCCCGACGAGGTGTGCCCGGCCAACTGGACTCCCGGCGAGAAGACCATGAATCCCGATCCCGTGAAGAGCAAGGAGTTCTTCGCCGCCGTCAACTGAGCCATCGGGCCAGGGCTGCAGGAACTGCCGCCTGCCCACTGGTTGATTGAGGGGCATCTCTGCCTCAGATCAGGGCCCATTTGGGCCCTTTTTGCTGGCCATGCCGCCGCTCGGCTCCGGTGCGGCACTGGTCGGCCACCTCGCTCAGAGCAGTTCCAATTGGCCCGTGCGGCCATCCAGCCGGGCGCGGCGCCCCAGCGGCAGGGCGAGATTGGGCACACCATGCCCCACCGGCAGGTCACGGATGAT
>JBEBCX010000018.1:0-11147 GCA_041157425.1 Cyanobacteriota bacterium
GAAGCTGCACAAGGGCAACGCCACGGTGGTGGGCCGCAGCAGCGCCAACAGCCTCTACGTGCCCGACATGGCCACCTACGACGCCGGCGATCGCTTCGACCACCGCGCCGCCGAGGGGTTCATCTACGTGTGGGGGCTGCCCACCCGCCTCTGGGCCGCCAGCCAGCGCTGAGGCCCGCGGGGCGCGGCAGGCGGCTCAGGCGGCCCGCCGCCGCCGCTCGCTGCGATCGCCCCAGCCGCGGCGTTCGCCCCGCCCCGGCTGGGGCAGTTGGGGCAGCTGAATGCCCGCGGTTGCATCGGCGGCCGCCTCGGGGTTGAACCGCAGCCGCACTTCGCCGGGGGCCGGCGCCAGCCGCTGGATCTGTTGGTGCAGGGTGCGGTTGTCCGCCAGCAGCTGCTCCTGGCGCTCCAGCACCGGCTGCAACCGTTGGGAGAACTTGCGCTCGAAGATCTCCGGGAGATCCTCCAGCAGCGCTTCCAATTCGCTGATCTGCAGCCTGGCCTCCGCCAGTTGGCGTTCGGCGGTGGCCAGGCTCCGTCGCAGATCCAGGTCCAGATCGGGGCTGGGTTGGGGCTCCTCGATCAGGCGCCAGTCGGCCTCCTGAATGTCTTCGGCGTCCACAACGTCGCCGGACGTGGAGGCGGGGGCGGCTGGTTGCTGGCCCTCGGACTCCAACATCGACCGAAAGCTCGCCATGAAAAAACCCACCAAACCCTAACGGTGGGTTTGGTGGGTTTCAAGCCTGGACAGGCTTGTGGAGGCCTCAGGCCTCGGTGGTTTGCAGGGCTGCGGCTTCGCTGCTGGCCTGGGGGATGGGGCCGCTGCGGGGGGCGGGCAGGGGGCCGTCCTGCTTCACGGTGAGGTAGCGGATCACGTCCTCGCTGAGGCGCATGGCGCGCTCGAGGGTGGCCACCTGCTGGCCGTCGCCGTTGTGGGCCAGCTGCACGTAGATGCCTTCCTTGTGCTTGGCGATCGGATAGGCCAGGCGGCGCTTGCCGCGCATCTGGCAATCGAGCACCTCAGCGCCGGCTTCGGTCACCAGGTCGCGGTACTTGGTGACATGGGTCTCCACCTCTTCCTCCGGGATGTCCGGACGAAGGATGTACATCGTTTCGTAGTAGGGCTGCGACATGGCTTGCGCGATCCGCTGTGGACGCCGAAGGGAACGGTGGCTGGCGGTGTGGGGCGAATCCCCTGTTCACCAGCGACGGATCGTCCACCCTACAGCTGCATGCGCACCGCTTCCGACAGGGTCGGGATGTCGGCCTCCTTGCCGCGCAGGCACTGCACCAGCGCAAACAGCAGCAGCACCAACATCCCCAGGAACACGGTGTTGGCCAGGGTGCGGCCGGCGAATCCCAGGCTGCCGATGCGCAGCAGCTGGAACGCCAGCGACAGCACCACCAGCACGATGTCCAGCAGGATCGCCTGCAGCACGTTGAAGCGCAGGAAATAGGGCACCTGCGGGTTGCGCACCACCGCCAGGAACAGCACCAGGAACAGCAGGAAGCCCCCGAAGGGCACACCGCGCTCGAGCATCAACACCGGCACCGCCGGCAACACCAGCCACTGCAGGGCGGGGAAGAGGTTGTCGAGGGATTCGCCGAAGGGCAGCGCGGCGCTCCAGGGCAGCACGTAGGCCAACACGGCCAGCGGCCGTTGCCAGAGGGGGGTGTCGGCCATGGCGGCGCGCCGGGGAGCTGGCGTGAGGCTATGGCAGCCGCTCCAGCAGTGCCTGGCGCATCACCTCCACCGGCACATCGCTGCGGCCGCTCCACAGCCGCAGGGCTGCGGCCCCTTGCTCCACCAGCATCTCCAGGCCATCCAAGCTGCGGCAGCCGCGCGCGGCCGCCTGGCGCAGCAGCTCGGTGGGCCGTGGGGTGTAGATGATGTCGTAGACCCAGGTCTCGGGGCGCAGGGCGGCGAGCTGAGCCGGGTCCAAGGGGCAGCCGAGGGCAGCGTTGGGATCGCTGGCGGAGGCCATGCCCACGGGCGTGGTGTTCACCACCAGGTCCGCCTCCGCCAGGGCCCGCTCCAGCCCGTCTCCCCACGCCAGGGTGTCCAACTGGGGTGCCCACGGCTGCACATCGGCCTGGAAGGCCGCCAGGGCCTCCGGCCTGCGGCCCGTGAGCGTGATCGCCCCGCAGCCGAGCTCCACCAGCCCCGCCACCACGGCCCGGGCGCTGCCGCCACAGCCCAGCACCACCGCCCGCTTGCCCTGCCAGGGGTGTCCGTCGCGCCGCAGCGGTGCGCAGAAGCCCTCCACATCGGTGTTGGTGCCGTGCCAGCCGCCCCCCTCCAGCGGCACCAGCACATTCACGGCCCCAAGCCGTTGGGCCAGGGGGCTGAGCTCGCGGCAGAGCGCCGCCACGCTGTGCTTGTGGGGGATGGTGACGTTGAGGCCGCGGCACTCCAGGGCCTCCAGCGCCCGCACCACGGTGGCCAGCTCAGCGGCCGGAGCCGGCAGGGCGAGGAACACCCAGTCGAGCCCCATGGCCTGCAGGGCCGCGTTCTGCATCACCGGCGAAAGCGAGTGGTGCACCGGGCTGCCGAGCACCCCCACAAGGGCGGTGGTGCCGCTGATGGCGGGCTGCTGGCTCACGGGGCTCTCCGGCGGTTGGTACGGGAACGGTTCGGCAACCACACCTAGCCCCATCCCGGGGCGGCTGTTGAGGATGCCTGCAGTTCAGAGGTCATCCATGGGCAAGGTTGTCGGTATCGACCTTGGCACCACCAACAGCTGCGTGGCGGTGATGGAGGGCGGCAAGCCCACCGTGATCGCCAATGCCGAGGGCTTCCGCACCACGCCCTCGGTGGTGGCCTACACCAAAAACCAGGACCAGCTGGTGGGGCAGATCGCCAAGCGTCAGGCGGTGATGAATCCCGAAAACACCTTCTATTCGGTGAAGCGCTTCATCGGCCGCCGGGTCGACGAGGTGAATGAGGAATCGAAGGAGGTGAGCTACGGCGTGGAGAAGGCCGGCGCCAACGTCAAGGTGAAGTGCCCGGTGCTCAACAAGCAGTTCGCCCCTGAGGAGGTGAGCGCCCAGGTGCTGCGCAAGCTGGCCGAAGACGCCGGCAAGTACCTCGGCGAGTCGGTCACCCAGGCGGTGATCACCGTGCCCGCCTACTTCAACGACTCCCAGCGTCAGGCCACCAAGGACGCCGGCAAGATCGCCGGCCTCGAGGTGCTGCGGATCATCAACGAGCCCACCGCGGCGGCGTTGGCCTACGGCCTCGACAAGAAGAGCAACGAGCGCATCCTGGTGTTCGACCTGGGCGGCGGCACCTTCGACGTGTCCGTGCTCGAGGTGGGCGATGGCGTGTTTGAGGTGCTCTCCACCTCCGGTGACACCCACCTGGGTGGCGACGACTTCGACAAGGTGATCGTCGATTACCTGGCCGACACCTTCAAGGCCAACGAAGGCATCGACCTGCGCAGCGACAAGCAGGCCCTGCAGCGCCTCACCGAGGCCGCTGAGAAGGCCAAGATCGAGCTCTCCAGCGCCACCCAGAGCGAGATCAACCTGCCGTTCATCACGGCCACCCCGGAGGGTCCCAAGCACCTCGATCTCACCCTCACCCGCGCCAAGTTCGAGGAGCTGGCCAGCAAGCTGATCGACCGCTGCCGCGTGCCGGTGGAGCAGGCCCTCAAGGACGCCAAGCTCTCCTCCTCCGAGCTCGACGAGATCGTGATGGTGGGTGGTTCCACCCGCATCCCGGCGGTGCTGGAGCTGGTGAAGCGCATCACCGGCAAGGACCCCAACCAGACGGTGAACCCCGATGAGGTGGTGGCCGTGGGCGCCGCCATCCAGGGCGGTGTGCTCGCCGGTGAGGTGAAGGACATCCTGCTGTTGGATGTGACCCCCCTCTCCCTGGGTGTGGAGACCCTGGGCGGTGTGATGACCAAGATGATCACCCGCAACACCACCATCCCCACCAAGAAAACCGAGGTGTATTCCACGGCGGTGGATGGGCAGACCAACGTGGAAATCCACGTGCTGCAGGGTGAGCGTGAGATGGCGAGCGACAACAAGTCGCTGGGCACCTTCCGCCTCGATGGCATCCCGCCGGCCCCCCGTGGCGTGCCTCAGATCGAAGTGACCTTCGACATCGATGCCAACGGCATCCTGAGCGTCACCGCCAAGGACAAGGGCAGCGGCAAGGAGCAGAGCATCTCGATCACCGGCGCCTCCACCCTCAGTGAAAACGAGGTGGAGAAGATGGTGAAGGACGCCGAGACCAACGCCGCCGCCGACAAGGAGAAGCGCGAGCGCATCGACCTCAAGAACCAGGCCGAAACCCTGGTGTACCAGGCCGAAAAGCAGCTGGGCGAACTGGGCGACAAGGTGGGCGCTGAGGACAAGGCCAAGGTGGAGGGCTCCTCCGCCAAGCTCAAGGAGGCGATCGAGAAAGACGACTTCGACACCATGAAGTCCGAGCTCGAGACCCTGCAGCAGGCCCTCTATGCCGCCGGTGCCGCCGTGTACCAGCAGGCCGCCGGCGCCGAGGGGGCAGCCCCCGGTGGCAACGGCAGTGGTGCGGGCAGCAGCGCCGCCGGTGACGACGTGATCGACGCCGAATTCACCGAGAGCAAGTGATCCTGGACATCAGGTGATCCAGCGCCCAACGCGCAGTCAGCCCCCCGTCAGGGGGGCTTTTTTGATGGCTTGCGTTTGATGGTTGGGGGTGGTGCCCCTGCTCAGGAACCCACCTGGGCCAAGGCGGCCCGGGCCTTCTGCAGCACCGCGGCCGGCAGGCTGATGTAGCCCAGTGCCGGGGCCCCCGCCTGGGCGGCGTCGCTGAGGGTGTAACGGAAGGTGCTCTGCAGGGCCGGCAGTTTGGCGCCGTTGCCGCTGCGGTAGAGCAGCACCCAGGTGAAGGTGGTGATCGGATAGCCCGCCTGGGGGTTGGGGTTGCTGCCGGTGAGGTTGGGCCCCAGCTCAACGCTGGCGAGGGCTTGGGCGGCCTCGGCCACGGTGGGCTTGGCGAAGGTGCCGCCGGCGTTCTGGAGGGCTGCTGCCTGCAGGTTGCCGCGCACGTAGGCGCTCTCCACGTAGCCGATGGCCCCCTTCACCTGCTGCAGGCTGGCGGCCACCCCTTCGTTGCCCTTGGCACCGATGCCGGTGGGCCACTTCACCGATTTGGCCACGCCGGGGCCGTTGGCCCAGCTGGGGCTGAAGGCCGCCAGCGACTTGGTGAAGTTGTAGGTGGTGCCGGAGCCGTCGGAGCGGAACACCACCTTGATGGCCAGGTCGCTGCAGCCCAGTTGCTTGAAGTTGCGCAGGGTGCCCTCAAAGATCTGCACCAGCTGGGCCTGGGTGAGCTTGAGGCTGCAGCCGGGGTGGTTGTAGGCCACGGCGATGGCGCCCGCGGTCATCGGGATCTGCACCACACCGCGGGGGATGGCGGCGGCGTCCTCAGTGCTGAGGGGTTTGTCGGAGGCGGCGAAATCCACGGTGCCGTTTTCAAACTGCCGCACGCCGGCGCCACTGCCCACGGATTGGTAATTCACCCGGGTGCCGCCCTGGCCCGCCAGCTCCTGGAACCAGCGCTGGTAGAGGGGGGCGGGGAAGGTGGCGCCGGCCCCCTGCAGGCTGCCGCCGGCGCCTCCGCTGCGGGGGGTGGAGCCGCCGCAACCGCCCAGCGCCACCACGCCGATCAGGCCAAGGGCGCCGCCGAGCTGGGGCAGGCGTGGGCGGAAGGAGCGCGGCATGGCGTGTCGCGGAGGAGGGAGGGGATTTCCCGAAGGTTAAGCCTGCATTTGCAAGGGGTTAACGCGCCCCTGGCCGGCTACCCCTGGGCGATGTGGTCCGCCACCCAGGCGGCGCTGGCGGGGGCCAGCAGCACCCCGTTGCGGTAGTGGCCTGAGGCCAGCAGCAGCCCCGGCTCCAGGGCCTCCAGCAGCGGTGCCGGCCGCCCCAGGGGGCGGGCCCGCAGGCCCTGCCACCGCTCCAGCACCGTGGCTTGGCGCAGCCATTCGGGCGCCTGCCCCCCCAGCTGTTGCAGCTGGGCCCCTTGGGCCGGATCCGCCGCCTCGCCGGGCTCCAGCGTGGCCCCCAGCCACAGCCGACCGCCCGGCCGCGGCACCAGGTTGATGCCCCCCCAGCTGAGGCTGCCGGGCCAGCCCTCTGCTCCAAAACCCTCTGCATCACAGCCGCTGGGCAGCTGCAGCTCCAGGGCCTGGCCCAGCACCGGACCTAGAGGCCGGTCGTGCCCCAGCCCCTCCACCAGGGCGGCACTGCCCAGCCCCGCGCACACCACCAGCCAGCGGCAGGGGCGGCTGCGGCCATCGGCCCCGTGCACCAGCCAGCGCTGTTGCTGGGCGTCGCCGCGGCTGATGCGGTCCACGGCCACCGGCCAGGCCTCCAGCCCGGCCGCTGTGGCATCGGCCCGCAGGGCGGCCATGGCGGCCATCGGATCCAGTTGCCCGTCGTTGGGGGAGAGCACCCCCCCCAGGGCGGCGGGCGGCAGCTGGGGCCGCAGGGCCTGCAGGGCTTCAGGCTCCAGCCATTGCAGCGGCAGCCCCTGGCGCTGGCGCTGCTCCACCAGCCGCCGCTGGGCTTCCCGCTCGTCGGCGCTGCCCGCCAGCTGCAGCAGGCCGGGGCGGAAGGGGATGGCGTGGCCGCGCTCGCCCAGCTCGGCCCGCCATTGCTGCCACAGGGCCAGGGATTGTTGGCGCAGGCGCCACCCCCGGCCGCTGCTGCGCCGGTACACCTGGGCCATCAGCATGCCCAGGGCCGCCCCACTGCCACTGCGCAGGTTGCTGCTGCTGGGGCTGGCTGCCGGATCGATCAGCAGCACCGGGTGGCCCCGGCGGCTGAGCAGCCAGGCCACCGCCAGGCCCACGATGCCGGCGCCGATCACGCCGATGGGGTCGTGGTTGCCGGTGTCGCGGCGAGCGGGGGGCGGGGCCGGGGCGCTCAGGGGAGCGGAGGCCTCAGCTTTGCTTGAGGTCGGCCTGCACCTGGGCGGGCAGCACCTGGGCGTAGAGCCCGAAGCCGCTGGCCACCTTGATGTAGGCCTTGCTCAGATTGTTGGAGTCCTGCAGGCGGGCCGCCTCATCCAGTTCGGCCAGGGCCGCTTTGAGGGCGTTGGCCCGTTGGGTGGCCTCGGCGCGCTCGGCGGGCAGCAGGCGCTGGTTGATGTAGAGCATTTCGCGGCCCACTTCCTGCATGGGGCCGTGGATCAGGTTGCGGGTGAAGGTCCAGTCGCGCTCATTCACCAGGCTGGCCAGCTCGGGCAGGCGGTCGCGGGCGGCGAGGAACCCCTCGGCCTGGCGCTCGATCACGGCGATGTCATCGGCGCTGAGGCTGGCCGCCTTGCGGCTGCCGCCGTCGCAGGCCGCCAGGCCGAAGCAGAGCACCACCGCCAGGGCCAGGGCCCCCAGCCGGCGCATGGCGCTGGCGGCGTGGCTGAACAGTTGGGCGAACTGCGCAGACAGGGGCAGGGCGGCCATGGCGGAGAAGCTGGTAGCGGGACTTTACCCAGGGTGTTTGCCCCTGGGTGAACTCCTGTGAACGGCTGCGGGGGTGAGCGGTTGCTGCCGGCCGGCACAATGCGGATTCCGGCGTTCTTGCCCCCTCCATGACGGCAGCCACGGCCATCCTGCAGATGATCTGCCCCGATCAGCCGGGGCTGGTGCGGGAGCTCTCCGGCTGGGTGGCCTCCAACGGCGGCAACATCGTCCACGCCGACCACCACAGCGACCAGGGCGCGGGACTGTTCCTCAGCCGCATCGAGTGGCAGCTGCCCGGGTTCGGCCTGCCGCGGGAGGCGATCGGCCCGGCGGTGCGGGCCCTGGCGGAGCGGCTCGGGGGCGATTCCACCGTGACCTTCTCCGACGATCTGCCGCCGGCGGCGATCTTTGTGAGCAAGCAGGACCATTGCCTGCTGGATCTGCTCTGGCGGGTGCGCACCGGGGAGCTGCCGATGCGGGTGCCCCTGGTGATCGCCAACCACCCCGATCTGGCGCCGATCGCCGAGGAATTCGGAGCCCGGTTTGTGGTGGTGCCGATCAGCGCCGACACCCGCCAGCAGGCGGAGGCCACCCACCTCGAGCTGCTGGCGGAGCACGGCATTGAGCTGGTGGTGTTGGCCAAGTACATGCAGGTGCTCAGCCCCGCCTTCCTGGCCGCCTTTGATCCCCCCGATGCCTTCCACCGGGTGATCAACATCCACCACTCCTTCCTGCCGGCCTTCAAAGGGGCCCAGCCCTACCACCGGGCCTGGGAGCGGGGCGTGAAGCTGATCGGAGCCACGGCCCACTACGTGACCGAGGAGCTCGATGGCGGGCCGATCATTGCCCAATCAACGGTGTCGGTGAGCCACCGCGATGAGGTGGAGGATCTGATCCGCAAGGGTCGCGACACGGAGCGCCTGGCCCTGGCGCGGGCGGTGCGGTTGCACCTCAAGCGCCAGGTGATCGTGTACCGCGGCCGCACGGCGGTGTTCGCATGACCCAGCTGCTCGCCTGGCTGGATCGGGAGCGGCCCCCACAGGCGGCGGCGTTGGGCTGGCGGTGCTTCCAGCTGGCGCTGCTGTTGCTCCCCGCCAGCGCGCTGCTGGCCGGGTTGCTGTTGCTGGTGGCCCTGATCCAGGGGTGCCGCGGGCGGGCGCCCTGGTGGCACGACCGGCTCAACCTGCTCCTGGCCGCCGTGGCCCTGTGGATGCTGCTGGGCAGCATCGGTGCCCCCAGCGGCTGGTTGGCCTGGATCGGCCTGGCCAACTGGTTGCCCTTCTTCTGGGCGTTCTGGGGGTTTCAGCCCTACCTGGCCAGCGCCCCGGCCCGGCGGCGGCTGGCCCTGTGGTTTGTGGTCGGCACGGTGCCGGTGCTGGTCACCGGCCTGGGCCAGATGCTGCTCGGTTGGAGCGGGCCGTTCCAGCTGTTCGGCGGGGCGGTGATCTGGTGGGTGCAGGCCGGGGGCAACCCCCCGGGGCGCCTCTCGGGCCTGTTTGAGTACGCCAACGTCACCGCCGCCTGGTTGGCGATGACCTGGCCTTTGGCGCTGGCGGCCTGGTTGCAGCATGCCCGCCGTTGGCGTGAGGGGGGCGCGGCGCGGCTGGTGTGGCTGGCGGGCCTGGCGATCGTGGTGGCCCAGGTGGCGGCCCTGGTGGCCACCGATTCCCGCAACGGTTGGGGTGCCCTGGTGTTGGGCCTGCCGGTGGTGTTGGGGCCGGGGCGTTGGCTGTGGTTGTTGCCGCTGTTGCTGCTCGCCCTGCTGCCGGTGTTGCTGGCCACCGTGCCGGGGGTGCCGCCCGCCCTGCAGGCGCCCCTGCGGGAGCTGGTGCCCCAGTCGGTTTGGGGGCGGCTCAACGACATGAACTCCCAGGGGATTCGGCCCGAGGCCCTCACCCGCCTCAGCCTGTGGGCGATGGCGCTGCAGCTGATCAGCCAGCGCCCCTGGTTTGGCTGGGGGGCCCAGTCGTTTGGGGCGATTTACAAGGAGCGGGCCGGCTACTTCATCAACCACCCCCACACCATCGGCCTGGATCTGGCCCAGAGCCACGGCTGGCCCGTGGCCGTGGCGCTGGTGGGGCTGGTGCTCTGGCTGCTGCTGCGCACGGCCGCGGCCGGCATGGCCGGCGACCGGCTGTTTGAGCGCGCCTGGTGGGCGGCCACCCTGGTGCTGGTGGCGTTGCATGCCACCGACATCCCCATGTACGACAGCCGTTTGAACATCGCCGGCTGGGTGCTGCTGGTGGGGCTGCGCTGCCGGCTCAGCCCAGGGCCTGATCGTGGTGCTGCCGCAGGGTCGTAACCGGCAGCGGCCCCTGCAGGTGGTCCCAGGGCAACACCTGTTGCGCCCCCCAGGTGGCGTGCACCACCGCCTCCCAGCTGGGTAGGGCCGGGACGGCCTCGCTCTGGCGGTAGGCCTGCTTCCAGCCGCCGAGGCTGTCGTGGCGGCCGCGGGCGGCGGCGATCACCGGCGCCAGGCGGCGGTCGCTGCGGGAGAGCAGCGCCTGGATCACGCTCCAGCCATAGCTCTCCGGGCGCAGCTCAACCCCCTTGGGTTTGAGCCGCTTGGCCAGCAGCTTGAGCCGTTTCTCCGCCTCCGGGCGCACCCCCTGCCATTGGAAGGGGGTGTGGGCCTTGGGCACGAAGGTGCTCACCCCCAGGCTGAGGCGCAGGCCCGGTGTGGCCTTCTTGAGGGCCAGCAGCAGCTCGGCGGTGGCCTCCACATCAGCCTCCGTTTCGCTGGGGAGCCCCACCATCCCGTAGAGCTTGAGGCCGCTGAGGCCCCCCTCCTTGGCGTAGCGGGCGGCGGCGAAGATCTCCTCGCCGGCCAGCTTTTTGTTCACCACCTGGCGCAGGCGCTCGCTGCCGCTTTCGATGGCGATGGTGAGCGATTTGCTGCCCCGCTTGGCCAGGATCCGCCCCAGCTCCGGTGTCACCGTGGCGGCCCGCACGGAGCTCACGCTCACCCGCGTGCCCTCGAAGCGGTCGTGGTCGAGCCACTGCAGCAGATCGCTGAACTGGGGGTGCTGGGTCACCGAGGCCCCCAGCAGCCCCAGCCGTTGGGTGGCCCCCAGGCCCGCCTCCACCGCTGGAATCAGGCCGTCGTCGAGGCTGGGGGTGCGGAACGGCAGGGTGAGGTAGCTGGCCAGGCAGAACCGGCACAGCTCCGGGCAGCTGCGCACCACCTCCACCATGTGAATGGAGGGCCAGGCGGCCTCCGGGGTGATCACCGTGGAGTGGCTGAGGGTGTTGCCGCGCCAGGTCTGCTTGGTCACCGTTTCGGGGATGCCCGCGTCGATGGGTTCCACCGCCAGCAGCTGGCCATCGCCGCCGTAGCGGGGCACATACAGGCTGGGCACGTAGACACCCGGCACCTGGGCCAACTGCCGCAGCCGCTCCGCCCGTGGCGCCGAGCGGCAGGCCTGCAGGGCGTCGATGAAGGCGGGCAGCAGCAGCTCGCCATCCCCCAGCAGCACCGCATCGAAGAAGGGGGCCAGCGGCTCGGGGTTGGCGGTGAGCACCGGCCCACCGCCAAACACGATCGGGTCGTGGTCGCCGCGCTCGCTGGCCCAGAGCGGAATGCGCTGTTGCTCCAGCAGATCGAGCAGCACCGGTCCATCCAGCTCCCAGCTCAGGGAGAGGCCGAACAGGTCGAGGTCGGGCCCGCGGCCGCGCTGGCCGCCGTGG
>JBEBCX010000019.1:0-11921 GCA_041157425.1 Cyanobacteriota bacterium
CTGCGCCCCACCACCACGGCCCGCTTGCCCGAGAGCTCCACCCCCGCAGTGGCCAGCAGCGCCATCACCCCGGCGGGGGTGCAGCTGCGGGGCCCCGGCTCCCCCTTCAACAGGCGGCCAAGGTTGAGGGTGTGGAGGCCGTCGGCGTCCTTTTCTGGATCGATCGCCGCCAGCAGCGGCCGCTCATCGAGCCCCTTGGGAAGCGGCAGTTGCAGCAGGATGCCGTCCACCGCCGGATCGGCGTTCAGCCGCTGAATCGTGGCCAGCACGTCCGCCGCCGGGGTGTCGGCGCTCAGGTGCGCCCCCAGGTTGGTGATGCCGATGCGCGTGCAGGCCTTCTCTTTGTTGGCCACATACACACCGCTGGCGGGGTCATCCCCCACCCGCAGCACCGCCAGCCCCGGTGGCCGCCCGGCCCGCGCCAGGCGCTCCGCCACCACCGCCTGCAGGCGCTGCTCGATCTGGGCCGCCAACTGGCGCCCATCCAGACGGGTGGCCATGGCTGAAGCGAGCTGGCAACTGCCCCTCAGCATGCCTGGCAGGGCTAGCTTGAGCACAAACGTGCACGGTTGCGTTGATCCGCCTGGCCCCCGGCCCGTCACCCTGGGGTGCCCTGCGGCGCCTGCGCCGGCAGCTGGTGTGGCGGCTGTGGCGCCAGGAACGGCCACGGCAGGCGCTGGCCCCCTGGCGCCGACGCGACACGGTCAGCGTGTTGGTGGGCTGTCTGCTGGTGGCGCTGCTCTCCAGCTGGCCGTGGCTGGTGGAGCCAAGCCTGCGGCCCGGCGTGCCCGCCCCCTTCACCGTGCGGGCGCCGAAGGCCGCCACCGTGGTGGATTCCGATGCCCTGGAGCAACGGCGCTCCCAGCTGGGGCCCCGAACTCACGTGCAGGTGGTGGATCCCCGCATCAACCGTGAGCTGGAGCAGCGGCTCGCCCGGCAGCTGCAGGCGATCGAGCGGTTGGCCAACACGGGCCAGGAGCAGGTGGCGCCCCTGGCCCTCAGCCCCGAAGAGCGCGACTGGCTGATGCAGCTCTCGCGCCGGCGCCTGGGCCAATGGGAAGAGAACCTGCGGCTGGCCCAGCGGCGGATGCTGCAGTGGCCCCACAGCAGCTGGAGCAGGCGGCGGCGCTGCAGCTCGAGCCGATGCCGCAACCGGGGCTTGGGCTGGGGGCGCGGGTGCTGGCCAGCTCCCTGCAGGGGCGCACCAACCTGCGCATCGACCCGGCCCTCAGTCAGCGGTTGATCGAGGAGCTGCTCACCCAGCAGGGCATCCCCACCATTCAGGTGCGCAAAGGGGAGTGGATCACCCGCCAAGGCCAACCGATCAGCTCCCAGTCGTATGCGGTGTTGGATTACTTCGGCCTGGTGAACCGCCGCCCCCTGGTGGGGGCCTGGCTCGGGCACCTGTGCGAAGCGCTGGCGGCCTGCGGCGTGCTGCTGCTGGTGATCCGCCGCAGCCGCCCCAGCCTGGAGCCGCGCCAGGCCCTGCTGGCCCTGGGGCTGCTGCTGCTGGTGCAAGGCTTCAAGTTGTGGCTGGGAAGCGCCGCCAGCCCCCTGGCCCTGTTGGTGCCCGCCACGCTGCTGCTGGCCCAGGGGCTGGGCACCACCGCCGGGCTGGCCTGGGTGGCCGTGGCCAGCCTGCTGTGGCCCCTACCCCTCGCCCCGTTCAACGACCAACGGGTGCTGGTGGCGGCGCTGGTGGCCTCAATCACCGCGGTGCTGGCGGGCCGGCAACGCAGCCGCGCCCAGCTGCTGCAGCTCACCCTGTTCATTCCCCTCGGAGCCCTGGCGGCCGAATGGCTGCTGCTGCAGTGGGCTGCGGCCCAGGCCGAGGGCGATGGGCTGCTGCCGATCGGCGCCGACCTGCCCGGCGAAGCCCTGCTGCTGGGGGGCCTGCTGCTGGGGGTGCTGCTGATCAGCCCGCTGCTGGAGAGCTTCTTTGATCTGCTCACCCGCACGCGGCTGCTGGAGCTGGCCGACCTGGAGCGCCCCCTGCTGCGGCGCCTCTCCCAGGAGGCCCCGGGCACCTTTGAGCACACCCTGATGATCTGCGGCCTGGCGGAAGAGGGCGGGCGCGCCATCCAGGCCGACACCGACCTGATCCGCACCGGCGCGCTGTATCACGACGTGGGCAAGCTGCACGGCCCGCAGTGGTTCATCGAAAACCAGAACAGCGGCGACAACCCCCACGACGCCCTCGACGACCCCCAGCTCAGCGCCGGCATCCTCCAGGCCCATGTGGACGAAGGTCTGAAGCTGGCTCGCCGCCACCGCCTGCCCAGGCCCCTGGCCGACTTCATCCCCGAGCACCAGGGCACCCTGAAGATGGGCTACTTCCTGCATGAGGCGCGGCGCCGCAACCCCGCCATTGCCGAAAGCGATTACCGCTACCGCGGCCCCATCCCCCGCAGCCGCGAAACCGCCGTGCTGATGCTGGCGGATGGCTGCGAGGCCGCCCTGCGCTCCCTGCCGCCGGACACCGACGAACAGCAGGCCCGCGCCATGGTGCGGCGGATCATCGATGCCCGCTGGCAGGACGGCCAGCTGCGCGACAGCGGCCTCACCCTGGCGGAACTGGAGCTGCTGGTGCGGGCCTTCGTGCGGGTGTGGCGTCGCATGCGCCACCGCCGCATTCCCTACCCGATCCCTGCCCGCAAGGGCTACAGCGCCTAGCCATGGGATCTGCCATCGCTCCCACCGGCTCGACAAGCCCCTGCCCATGGCACCAGGCCTGGTACCCGGTGGCCTACCTGCACGACCTGAACCCGCAGCGGCCCACCCCCTTCACCCTGCTGGACCAGGACCTGGTGCTCTGGTTCGACACCAGCGGCCAGCGCTGGCGCGCCTTCGCCGATGTGTGCCCGCACCGGCTGGTGCCCCTCTCGGAGGGACGCCTCAACGGCGCCGGTGAGCTGGAGTGCCCGTACCACGGCTGGACCTTCAACGGCGACGGCCACTGCACCGCCATCCCCCAGGCCCAGCCCGGCAGCCACATCAGCCCCCGCAGCCACTGCCGCAGCTACGCCACCGCCGCGGCGCAGGGGTTGCTGTTTGTGTTTAGCGGCGACCCGGCTGAGGCAGACGCCCATCCCCTGCCGCTGGTGCCGGTGCTGCAGCAACAGGGCCGGGGCTGGGCCGATGGCTGGGTGGTGCAGGACACGTTCCGCGACCTGCCCATGGATGCCCTAACCCTGCTGGAGAACGTGCTGGATGTGAGCCATGTGCCGTTCACCCACCACGCCACCGTGGGCCGGCGGGAGAACGCCGGGCCGGTGGAGCTGGAGCTCACCAGCTTCGGCCCGGAGGGCTTCACCAGCCTGTGGGCGGAGGGGCCGCGGCGGGGGCGTCTGGGGAGCCAACACACCACCTATGCGGCGCCGTGCCTGATGTGGCACGACCTCACCGCCAAGGGCTTCGCCCGCATCCTCACCGTGGTGTACGCCACACCGATGCGCCGGGGGA
This sequence comes from Cyanobacteriota bacterium, assembly GCA_041157425.1. Classification (GTDB taxonomy): domain Bacteria; phylum Cyanobacteriota; class Cyanobacteriia; order PCC-6307; family Cyanobiaceae; genus Vulcanococcus. Next base: position 3,463 of record JBEBCX010000019.1, read on the forward strand.
GCTGCCGGCTGTTTGCCCGCTTCCCCTTCCAGTTCAGCTCCCCCTGGCCCGGCCGGCTGCTGGGGCTGCGGCCGCAATGGCTCCAGCACCTGGGCAACCACGTGGTGCTGGAGGACGATCAGCTCTTCCTGCACTGGCAGGAGCGGGTGCTGGAGCAGCGGGGCGGCAGCCACGCCGCCGTGCGCAGCTTCCACCTGCCCACCACCGCCGACCTCAACATCCGCGCCCTGCATGACTGGGTGAACCGCTACGGCGGCGAGCCGTTCGCGGGCCAACCGCTCCCCCCGCGGCAGCCGTTGGTGCCACTGATGGAGCGCTACGAGGCCCACACACGCCATTGCCGCAGCTGCGCCGGCGCGCACCGCCGCCTGCCTCGGCTGCGCTCCGCAGCGGGGGCCGTGGCACTGCTAGCCCTGGTGGCGGCCGCCTGGTGCGGGCCGGGCTGGGCCGGAGCCCTGGCCCTCGCCGTGGCCGCCGCCGCCGCCGCCCTGCGGCACCAAGGGCAGCGCTGGCTCGACGGCCTGCAGCGGGGCAGCGGTCTGCCGCCCCGCAACCACCGCAAGGGGCGCTAGCGGTGGTGCCGGCGGGCGCGCCAGGTGCGCTCCAGGATCAGGCCCGACAGCACCAGGGTGATGGCGTTCGCGGCGATCAGGGGGCCATCGGCGCTGAGCAGGCCATACACCCCCCAGAGCACGATGCCGCTGCAAAACAGCAGGTACATCCGCAGCGAGATGCCGCGGGTGTCGCCGCTGCGCAGGGTCTTGAGCGCCTGGGGCACAAAACTCACGGTGGTGAGGGTGGCGGCGGTGTAGCCGATCAGCGGCAGCAGGGGGGAAGGGTCGCGCATGGGGGGTTGATGAGCGGCCGCGCAAACGGCACGGGGGACTGAACGCAGACGCGCTCCCCGCTGTGGGGATGCACGAACGCCAGGGCGGAGGCATGGAGGTGCATGCGCTGGGCCGGGCCCACGGGCCCGTAGAGCGGGTCACCCACGATCGGATGGCCCAGGGCTTGCAGGTGCACCCGCAATTGATGGGAACGGCCCGTGCGGGGCTGCAGGGCCAGGCGACAGCCGCTGCCAGTGCCAGTGCCATCAGCCTCCAGCAGCCGCCAGTCGGTGCAGCAGGGCTTGCCGCGCTGCAGGTCGACGCCGTAGCGGGGTGGCTGGTGCTGGTGCTTGGCCAGGGGCCACTCAATCCGGCCCTCCACCGCGGTGGGGACCCCCACCACATCGGCCACGTAGTGCTTCTCCACCCGCCGCTCGGCGAAGGCGATGCTGAGGGCGCGGTGCAGCGCCGGCTCCAGGGCCACCACCAGCAGCCCGGAGGTGTCGCGATCCAGCCGGTGCACCAGCTGCGCCTGGGGCCAGCGCCGCCGCACGCGCGTGATCAAGGCATCGGCCTGGTGGGGGCCAAGGCCGGGCTGGCTGAGCAGGCCCGCGGGCTTGTTGAGCACCAGCAGGCCGGGGCTGGCATGCAGGATCCAGGCATCCGGCAGGCCCTCAGCCGGCAGATCCGCTGTTGCATCCGCCATCGCGGCCACCGGCGACTGGCCATCCCAGCCTGCCATCGCCACACTGCAGACAGCCACGCCCTGTCGCCCCATGGCCCTTGATCGCTTCAAGCAGGCGCTGGCCGCGCTGCTCGACCAGGCACCGGACGACCCGCTGGAGCGCGATGAATTTTTTGAGCTGAACACCCTGCCGGCCGCTGGCGGCAGCGGATTTGAGGTGGTGATCTGCGATGAAGAGCACGAGATCTTTGCGGTGATCCACACCGACCGGCTGTTCGAAGAGGGGGAAGCCGGCCAGGAGGAGGTGGAGGCCCTGGTGCCGGCGTTCCTGAAGCAGGCCTTCGACCTGGAACCCCACGACTGGCGCGCCACCGAACCGTTTGACCTGGGCTGGCGCAGCCGGGAATACCTCTGGTTCATGGAATTCACCGTGCCGGGGCTAACGCCCACCTGCAGCTTCGATTAAGACCACTCCAGCTGCAGCAATTGCAGCTGTTGCAAGCGTTGGCTGCACAGCAGCAACACCCCCTCCCCCAGGGGAACCGGCAGCCCTGTGCTGAGCCGCAGCCCCTCCCGCTCCACCAGGGCGACGCCGCAGGTTTCCACAATCAACACCGGCAGGGTGCCGGGCTCCCCACGCATCGCCTGCAGGTCCAGGGCCTGGCGTGCCGCCCGGGCACTGCGCTCCAGACCCAGCCGCTCCACCAGCGCGGGCCACAGATCATTCACGGGCGTGCAAGCCGCCAGATCAAGGGGCGCCATCAGTCGTGGTGCAACTGCACAAAGTGGGGGGCGAACAGAAACACCTGATCCCCCAGCCTCTCCTGCTGACCATCCAGGGCAAAGGCGCCACCGGCCATGAAGTCGGCGGCGCGCTGCTTCTGATCCGGCGGTAGGGCGCTGAGGTTGAGCAGCACCGTGGCGTGATCGCGCAGGGCCTGCACCGCCTCCTGCAGGGCCTCAAAGCACGTGGGCTGGAGCACCACCACCTCCGGCCCCCAACGCGGCCGCTCCGCCATCCACTCCGGAGCCTCGCCGTCCATGGTCAGGCGTCGGGCCCATCGGGGGCAAAGCGTTGCAACAACTCCGCCGTGGGATGGATGGTTTCCACCTCATCCTCGTTGTCGAGGAAGGCCTCAAAGGAGCGGTAACGGCGAATGGTGGGGCTGTACTGGGGGTCCGCACACACGGCCTGCCAGTCCATGGTTTTGGGCTTGAGCTCTTGAAAAAAAGCCAAGGCTTCCTCCAAATCCGCGGCATCTCCGCAGCCTTCACCCCGCCAGATCAGTTCGTAGAAGGTCATGGCGGCATCTCCGCAGCCGTGTTGCCCCAGCATGCACCCGGCCAAACAAAAGCGGCCACCCGAGGGCGGCCGCCAAACAACAGCTTTAAGGCCGTGTGATGGCCCAACGGACCATCACTCCTCTTCGCCACCGGCGGGGATCAATTTGATCTGCTTGCGTCCCAACTTGATCTCAAATTCATCGCCGGGCTTCAGGCCCAGCAGGGCGGTGTAGGCCTTGCCCACCAGCAGGTTGCCGTTGCCCTGCACCGTGGCCACATAGCTGAGCTTGCGGCCACCTTTGCCGGCGCCGCCACCGCCGCCCGAGCCCAGATTCAGGCCTTTGGCATCGAGCAGCGCTTCGTAGAAGGCGGTGAAGTTGAGACGCTCAGCCCCATCCTTCTTGCTGCTCACATAGCCGCAGGCACGCACAAGATCGGACTTGCTGACATCGCCCATCTCCTTGACCTTGGCCAGGAGTTCAGAACCGGTGAGCATCGAAAAAGAGGAACGCTGCGGCAAACATAGCGCTTCAAAGCTGCATCACCAGGGGGGCAATGGGCCATGAAGAGAGATTGCACAGTGAAGCCATCTTCTGCGCCCTCCCTAGGGTCCCTGTAGCGCAAACCATTCACCCCACATCCATACCCATGGCCATGCCGTTCAGCGTTGGTGAGGTATTTCTGGAAAGCGTTTCCACCGGTGTGATCACCGCTGAAGAAATCGCCTGGATCACTGCCGAGCAGGCCAGCTTCGACCGCCAGGAGGAGGCGATGGTGCTGAAGCTGGGCCGCCTGCTCGACGACGGCGACATCCAGATCGGCTGCCGCCTGCTGCAGGCCTGAGGGCGCCCAGGCTTCAGATCAGCTCCGGATGGGCGGGGTCACCCTTGAAGGGCCCCTCCACGGCGCCGGTGATCCAGCCGCCGTAAAAGCCTCCGGGCTGGGGCTGCACCCGCTCGCCATCGAGCCAACAGCCATCCATCAACGCGGGGTACAGCGCGAACCAGCCGGCCAGGGCCGCAAAGGGCTGGGTTGGCTCGGGGTAACTCCACACCGCCCGCGCCAGGCGCCGCTCCCCCACCACCACGTCGAAGTAGCGGGCGACGCCCTTCCACTCGCAGAAGCTGCGGCCTGCCGCGGGTTGCAGCAGGTCGAGCCGCATCGCCTCGGGTGGCAGGTACACCGTGGGGGGATGGAAGGTTTCCAACACCCGCAGGCAACCGCTGCACTCCGCCAACACCTCCCCCAGGGCCGTCACCAACACCCGCTGGGAACCGCTCACCAAGGCCGGTGGACGGGGATAGTCGCAGGCGCGCTCGCGCGGCGAGGCCATCGCCTCAGCCGGGGATGAAGGTGCGCAGGCGGCGGGCCTCCAGGCCAGCCCGGCGCTGCAGTTCGGTGGCGTCGAGGCCCTGCTCCTCCCGCAGCTGGGCAGCGATCACATCGTCCTCCAGCACCGCGAACCCCTCCGCCGCCGCAATGGCGAGCAGCTCGGGCAACTCCAGGGGCTGGCGCAGCCGCTCGGCCAGGGCCGGGCGCTGGCGGGCATGGGCCAGGAAGGCATCCAGTTGCTGCAGGCTCAAGCGTTCGGATCCGAATGGGGGCAGTCCTAACGCGCTTGGGCGGCCCCTGGGCACCGCTGGGATCCAAACTGATGCAACACACCAGGCCGCATGCCCCCCATGCCCCCCCTGCAGCAGCCCCGCCCCTTGCCCGATTGGATGCGCCGTGCCGGTGCCGGCATGACCGCCGCCGTGGCGGTGCTGTTTGTGGTGTTGCTGGTGCAGGTGAGGCTGCAAAGCAACCGCATCCAACAGCTGCAGGACAAGGTCCAGACGATGGAGAACGCCAACGACCTGGAGCGCACAAACGCCCTGGAGGAGCAGTTGCGCTCCACGGTGGAGCGGCTGCAGGGCATGGAGGGATTGGAGCAGGCGGTGCAACGGCTGAGCGCCGAGCAGGCCAACCTCAAACTGCAGATCGGCCGTGGCGGCTACGACAGCGGCCTGCCGCCGGATCTGATGCGGCCTCCGGCCCTGCCGAAGCTGCCCAGCGGGCTGGAATGAGCGCACCGGGGGCATCGGCCCCGGTTGGCGCCGCGGCGCGCCTGAATGCGGTGCAGAGCCCGGTGATTCCGGTGATGGGGGCGTTGATCCGCCAGACCCCCGGCACCCTCTCCCTGGGCCAGGGCATGGTGCACTGGGGCCCACCGGCCCAGGCCCTCGACGCCATCCGCGACGCCATCGGCGACACACCCTGCGGCGACCTGGGCCTGCACACCTACGGGGCGATGGCGGGGGAACCGGAGCTGCGGGAAGCGGTGGGGCGGTGGCTGCAACGGCAGCACGGGCTGGATCTGGAGGGCACGGCCGTGCTGATCACCGCCGGCAGCAACATGGCCTTTCACGCCATCGCCCAGGTGCTCTGCGATCCGGGCGATGAGTGCCTGCTGCCGGTGCCGTACTACTTCAACCACGCCATGGCCATCCAACTGGCGGGGGGCGTGCCGGTGCCGGTGGAGGCCGGGGTGATTCCCGATCCGGAGCGGCTGGCGGCGGCGATCACCCCCCGCACCCGGGCGATCGTGACCATCTCCCCCAACAACCCCAGCGGGGCGGTGCTGCCGCGGCCGGTGCTGGAGCGGATCAACCAGCTCTGCGCCGACCGCGGCCTGCTGCACATCAGCGATGAGGCCTATGCCCTGTTCAGCCATGGCCCCACGGCGGCGTGGAGCCCCGGGCAGGGGAGCGGCAGCGGCGCCCACACGGTGACCCTGGGATCCCTGTCCAAAAGCCATGGCATGGCGGGGTGGCGCATCGGCTGGGCGGTGCTGCCCGAGCGGCTGATGGGGGCCATCGCCAAGGTGCAGGACACGGTGCTGATCGCGCCGCCACAGCTGACCCAACGGGCGGCCCTCGGTGCCCTGGCGGCGGGCGTGGGCTGGTGCCAAGAGCGCATCGCCGGGCTGGACACCCAACGCCAGCAGGTGCTCCGAGCGCTCGACCAGGCCAACGTCCCCTGGCGCCTGCTGGCCCCGGCGGATGGGGCCTTCTATGCCCTGCTGGAGGTGCAGAGCCGCCTCAGCGCCGACGCGGCCATGGAGCGGCTGATCCGCGAGCACCGGGTGGCCCTGGTGAGCGGCAGCAGCTTTGGCCTGGGGGGCTGCTGCCTGCGGCTGAGCTACGGCATGCTGCAGCCGGAGGCTCTGGGGGAAGCCCTGGCGCGGCTCCAAGCTGGCCTGTGGGCCCTGAGCGGCGAACGCCCGACTGAGCCCTTCACCTAGCCACTCAATTAACCCTTGACGGCATCACCGCTGGCGCTGGGCAGGATGTAGCGCTGCAGGCCAATGAACAGCAGCAACACCGGCAGGATCGACACCACCGCGCCGGCGGCCACCAGGCGCCAGTCGAGCGAGAAGCTGCTGGCCAGTTGCTGCAACCCCAACGGGAGGGTGAACAGCTTGGGGTCATCGAGGATCACCAGGGGCCAGAGGAAATCACTCCAGGTGCCGATGAACACGAACATCGCCAGGGTGATCAGATCCGCCCGGGCCGCCGGCAGCATCACGTTCCACCATTCCCCCACGGGGCTGCAGCCGTCGATGCGGGCCGCCTCCTCCAGCTCCACCGGCACGCCGGCAAAGCTCTGCCGCAGCAGGTAGATGCCGAAGGCCGTGGCCGCCTGGGGAATGATCAACGCCCACAAGGTGTTGCGCAGCCCCAGCTGCACCATCAGCAAATAGAGCGGAATCATCACCACCTGAAAGGGGATCAAGATGGTGGCCACCACCAGGGCCAGCACCAGGCCGCGGCCGGCGAAGCGCATGCGCGCCAGGGGATAGGCCGCCAGGGAGCAGAACAGCAAATTGGCGAACACCGCCAGGGCGCTCACCACGGTGCTATTGAGCAGATACCCCAGCATCGGGTTGTCGTTGAACAACCGCCGGTAGGCATCCAGGCTCGGTTGGCTCGGCAGCAGCGCCGGCGGCATGGTGAAGATGTCCTCGGCGGGGCCCTTCAGGGAGGTGCTCACCAACCAGAACAGCGGCACCAGCACCGCCAGCGCCAACAGCAGCAGCACCGCCAGCTGCAGGGCGCTGGCCGCGAGGCTGCGGGATCGGCCGCTGATCGGCTCCGCCATCAGAGCCGCGGCCGGTCGGCGGGCGCCAGGTCGCCCACCGGCAACGGTGCCTTCTGGGGATGCAGCGGGGAGCGTTGGCTGCCGGCCACCAGGCGGTTGAGGGCGTTCACAAAGGCCTGGGCCGCGGCCACCACGATGTCGGTGTCGGCGGCATGGCCGGAGTAGAGCACCCCATCGGCCCGCAGGCGGATGGTCACCTCCCCCATGGCGTCGATGCCCTCGGTGACCGACTTCACCGAAAACTCCACCAATTCATTGGGCACCCTCGCCAGCTGGTTGAGGGCCTGACACACCGCATCCACCGGGCCGGTGCCGATGGCGGCCTGGGTGAGCTCCGCCCCATCGCTGTTGATCAGCGTGACCGTGGCGGTGGGCTGCAGGTTGGTGCCGGTGCTCACCTGCACCAGCTTGAGGCTGTAGCAGGCCTGCGACTGCTGCTGCACCTGCTCGCTGACGATCGCCTCCAGGTCGCGGTCGGAGATCTCGCGCTTGCGGTCCGCCAGCTCCTTGAAGCGGGCGAAGGCGTCATCGAGGTCATCGCGCTCGAGCGTGTAGCCGAGCTCCTCGAGGCGCGCCCGGAAGGCACTGCGGCCGCTGAGCTTGCCCAGGGAGATGCGGTTGTCCGCCAGGCCGATGGTGCGGGCGTCGATGATCTCGTAGGTGAGGCGGTTCTTGAGCACCCCGTCCTGGTGGATGCCGCTCTCGTGGGCGAAGGCATTGGCCCCCACGATCGCCTTGTTGGGTTGCACCGCCATGCCGGTGAGGTTGCTCACCAGGCGGGAGGTTTTGTAGATCTCCTCGGTGCGAACGCCCGTGAGCGGCTCGGTGCTGCCGGCCCCACGCCCCAGGAAGGGGTTGAAGTAGCCGCGGCGCACATGCAGGGCCATCACCAGCTCCTCAAGGGAGGCGTTGCCGGCCCGTTCACCGATGCCGTTGATGGTGCACTCCAGCTGGCGGGCGCCGTTCTTGACGGCCTCCAGGAAGTTGGCCACCGCCAGGCCCAGGTCGTTGTGGCCGTGCACCGAGATCACCGCTTGGTCGATGTTGGGCACGTGCTGGTTGATGCCCGCGATCAGGGCACCGAATTCCGCCGGGGTGGTGTAACCCACGGTGTCCGGGATGTTGATGGTGGTGGCACCGGCGGCGATCGCCGCTTCGATCACCTGATACATGAACTCCGGATCGGAGCGGCCGGCGTCTTCGCAGGAAAACTCGACGTCGTCCACCAACGAGCGGGCATAGGCCACCATCTCGCCGGCGATCTGCAGCACCTCGGCGCGGCTCTTGCGCAGCTTGTGCTCCAGGTGGATGTCGCTGGTGGCGATGAAGGTGTGGATGCGCTTGTGGGCCGCGGGCTCCACCGCCTCGGCACAGGCCTTGATGTCGCCGCGGGCCGCCCGGGCCAGGCCACAGATCACCGGCCCATCGGGGCTTCCCACACTGGCGGCGATGCGCTGCACGGCGTTGAAATCCCCGGGGCTGGCGAAGGGGAATCCGGCCTCGATGATGTCCACCCCCAGGCG
>JBEBCX010000020.1:0-10758 GCA_041157425.1 Cyanobacteriota bacterium
AGCAGGTTCTCGCCGCGGTAGGTCACCGAGCCGCCGGTCACGGTGTAGGCGGGGTGGCCGGCCAACACCTTGGAGAGGGTGCTCTTGCCGCTGCCGTTGCGGCCCATCACCGCATGGATCTCGCCGGCGCGCACCGTCAGGTTCACCCCCTTGAGGATCGCCTTGTCCTCCACCCGCGCCTGCAGGTCGCGGATCTCAAGCAGCACGGGGGCGTCGGAGCGAATCACAGCGGAGCGAAGGGGAATCGGGGGGAGTGGGAACGGGGAACGGAGGCAGACAGCACGGCAGGCGATGGCCGCTGGGCAGATCAGCCCACGGAGCCCTCCAGCTTGAGGGCCAGCAGCTTGTCGGCCTCCGCGGCGAATTCCATCGGCAACTGGTTGAACACATCGCGGCAGAAGCCGCTCACCATCATCGAAACCGCCTCCTCAAAGCCGATGCCACGGCTCTGCAGATAAAAGAGCTGGTCTTCGGAGATGCGGCAGGTGCTGGCCTCGTGCTCCACCGAAGCCTGGGGCTGCTGGGAGCGGATGTAGGGGTAGGTGTTGGCGGCGGCCTGGTCGCCGATCAACATCGAATCGCACTGGCTGTAGTTGCGGGCCCCCACCGCCTTGGGGCCGATCTGCACCAAACCGCGGTAGCTGTTGGCGGAATGGCCGGCGCTGATGCCCTTGCTCACGATCGTGGAGCGGCTGCGCGGGCCCACGTGGATCATCTTGGTGCCCGTGTCCGCCTGCTGGCGGTGGTTGGTGAGGGCCACGGAGTAGAACTCCCCCACCGAATCGGCGCCCTGCAGCACGCAGCTGGGGTATTTCCAGGTGATCGCCGAACCGGTTTCCACCTGGGTCCAGCTGATCTTGCTGCGGTCGCCGCGGCACTGGCCGCGCTTGGTCACGAAGTTGTAGATGCCGCCCACGCCGTTCTCATCGCCGGCGTACCAGTTCTGCACGGTGGAGTACTTGATCGCGGCGTCGTCGAGGGCCACCAGCTCCACCACCGCGGCGTGCAGCTGGTTGGTGTCGAACATCGGGGCGGTGCAGCCCTCCAGATAGCTCACCGACGCGCCCTCCTCCGCCACGATCAGGGTGCGCTCGAACTGGCCGGTGTCGCCGGAGTTGATGCGGAAATAGGTGGAGAGCTCCATCGGGCACTCCACCCCTTTGGGGATGAACACAAAGGAGCCATCGCTGAACACCGCTGAATTCAGCGCCGCGAAGTAGTTGTCGTTGCTGGGCACCACGGTGCCCAGGTAGCGCTCAATCAGCTCCGGGTGCTCCTTCACCGCTTCGCTGATGGAGCAAAAGATCACCCCGTGCTCCGCCAGCTTCTCCTTGTAGGTGGTGGCGATCGAAACGCTGTCGAACACCGCATCCACCGCCACGTTGGAGAGGCGCTTCTGCTCGCTCAGGGGAATGCCGAGCTTGTCGAAGGTTTCCAGCAGCTTCGGGTCCACCTCATCGAGGCTGGCCTTTTTGGACTGCTGCTTGGGGGCGGCGTAATAGACGACGTCCTGGTAGTCGATCGGGGGGTAGCCCAGGGCGGCCCAATCGGGTTCGCGCATCTGCAGCCACTGGCGGTAGGCACGCAGGCGAAAGTCGAGCAGGAAGGCGGGCTCCTCCTTCTTGCTGGAGATCAAGCGCACCACGTCCTCGCTGAGGCCCTTGGCGATCTTTTCGGTTTCGATGTCGGTGACGAAGCCGTACTTGTACGGCTGACTCACCAGATCGCCAACGGCCTGCGGGCTGCTCATCGCCTCTGCCTCAACCGGCGGTCAGGGATTTGACCTCTTCCAGCGTGATGGTCTGCTTCTCGCCACGGAAGGGGTTGTCTTCGGTGAGAAACAACATGCAGTGGCACTCCTTGCGCTCACGCATGGGCACGCAGGGGCAGTTCCAGAAGGCCTGCGCCACCTCGGCCTCCTTGTCTTCGTAGTGGCGGCAGGGGCACAGGGCACCGCCCAGCTCGTCCTTGTGGCGGGCCAGGCCCTCCAGCACCACGGCGGTCACGCTGGGGTCGCTGCAGAAATAGGTGCCGGTGCGCTGGGCATAGGTTTCCGCAAACTTGCGGATCACCTCAAGGCTTTCGCTGCCGGTGGAGCTGGGGGCGGGGCTGGATTCGGCAGACATGAGCGCAGGGATGGGGCGGGCAGGGTCTGGGCCGGAACCGGCCGCCGAAGGGGGTCCAACAACGTTGGGGGAACCAGCGTGGAACCAAGCCAGTTACGAAACCCATGGGTTTCGCAAGTTGACCCTAAGGCAAGCGCGGATCGCTCGGGGCTGGGCGCCATTGTGGCCCTGAACGGACCCGACTCGTCAGCACCGGAATGCCCGTGGCATGGTGTGAAGGTCAGAGTGCCCCATGAGCGCTTCCGCCCAGGCCCCCACCCGCGAAGCTGCCCTGACGCTGATGCTGCGCCAGGGGGAAGTCACCGCGGCACAGCTGGCTCAGGATCTGGGGGTCTCCGTGCAGGTGATGCGCCGCCACCTGCGCTCCCTTGAAGAGGACGGCCTGGTGGAGGCCAGCCCCTGCACCGAGGGTCCGGGGCGCCCCAGCAACCATTGGCGGCTCACCCAGGCGGGCCGGGGCCAGTTCCCCGACGGCAGCGACGATTTCGCCCTGGGGCTGCTCAGCTCGATGGCCGCCAGCCTGCCCACGGGCACCGTGGATCAACTGCTGCAGCGGCAGGCGGCGGAGAAGGCCACCGACTACCGCCAGCGGATCGGCGGCGGCACGCTCCAGCAGCGGTTGGAGCGCCTGGTGGACCTGCGCCGCAGCGAGGGCTACGTGGCGGAACTGCGCCCAGACCCCGACGGCCAGGGCTGGGTGATGAGCGAGTTTCACTGCTCGGTGATGAAGATCGCCGAGCAGTTCCCCTGCGTGTGCGACCAGGAGCTGCAGCTGATCCGCCACACCTTCCCCGACTGCCAGGTGGAACGGGTGCACTGGCTGCTGGAGGGCGGCCAGGCCTGCGGATTCCGGCTGGAGCCGTGCTGAGCGAAGGGGATCTGGCGGAGCTCGAAAGCACGCTGCTGCCGGCCCTTGAACGGCACCACCTGCGGCTCCTGGCCCACAGCCTGCGCTGCCTGCAGCAGGCCGCCGGCGACGGCGAACCGCTGCCGGATCCCGAGCGGCTCACGGCCTGGGCCCAGCGCCAGAGCAACCTGGCGGTGGATCCCACCTTCATTCCCGTGCTGGTGGAGCAACTGACCAAGGCGGCCGTGCAACTCGAGCAGATCGCCCTGGACCAGGGGCGCGCGCCGCTCGAGTTGCAGATTGCCGACCTGGTGCGCTGGGGCCGGCACCAGGCTGATCAACGGATTGCGGAGCAGGGCACGGCCACGCCCCCGTTCACACCACCAGCGCCGTAATCCCCCCCAGGGCCAACAGGGCCGCCAGCAGCCCCCGCCAACCGGGATGGTCCCCCTCCAGCCGCGCCAGGGGCAGGGCCATCAGGGGGGCGGTGGCCAGCAGGGCCACGGCCGTGCCGCCGGGCAAGCGCTGCAGGGCCGTCTGCTGCAGGGCGATGCCGGCGCTGGTGCCCAGCAAGGTGGCCAGCAGCCACAGGGGCCAGCGCCGTTGGGCGGGCCGGGGCCGGGGCGGCCGTGCCGGCAGCCGCCGCGCCAGGGGCAGCAACACCAGCCCCGCCACCAGCAACCGCACCGCGGCCGCCTGCAGCGGATCGAACGCCCCATCCCGCAGGGCAGCCCGCGCCAACAGGGCACCGCCGCTGCCCGCCACCAGGGCCCCCAGGGCCAACAGCACCCCCAGCCGCTGCCCCGCCGGAGGCGCCACCCCAGCCTCCGCCGCGGGCTGCTGCAGCGCCACCAGCACCAGGGCGGCCGTGATCAACGCCAAGCCAAACCAGTGCGGCGCCGTGGGCACCTCCGCCAACCACACCAACCCGGCCAGGGCCGTCACCGCCGGGCCACCGGCATCCAGGGTGAGGGTGCGGCGGGTGCCCAGGCGCCGCAGGGCGGCGAAATACAGGCTGTCCCCCAGGGCAATGCCCAGCACACCGCTGAGGCCCAGCAGCACCCAGGCGAGGGGGGGCGCCTGCGCCTGGGGCGACCAGGGCCGCAGCAGCAGGGCGGGCGCCAGCAACAGCAGCGCCAGCCAGTTTTTGAGCAGGTTGAGCTGGGCCGCCGAGAGTGAGGTGGGCAGCTGCCGCCAGAGGGCACTGGAGAGCGTCCAGCACAGGGCCGCCGCCAGGGCGGCCAACACACCGATGGTCTGGGGTGTGATCATCGCTGCAGTCGCCGCACGCGCGTGAGCCTGGCCAGTGGGAGCCTCACCATCGCCGATGCCCTCAGCTTCTTTCGGCTGAGCTGCGGCCGCTGGCGCTCCCAGCGCAGCGTGCACCATCTGCTGCACCGCCGCGCCGAGGCGGGTGGTTCGTTGATCGTGGTGGAGGAGCTGGATCCCGCCGATTCACGGCTGCTGGCCATCGCCGAACTGCACGGGCAGGATCCCGCCGGGCTGGTGGGGGGCTGCTGGGTGCGCTGGAGCGCCTCCATGGCCTGGGACCGCGCCGGCGAAGACCACCAGGGCGAAAGCGTGATCGGCCTGATCCCCACCGATGAGCGGGGCCGCGAAGGGCTGCTGCTGCGCGACCTGGGCTACGCCGAAAAGGCCCCCGCCAGCTCCCGCTTCCACATGGACGAGCGCGACGGGCTGCTGCTGAGCACCGAATACGAAACCATGAACGTGTGGGAGCGCTTCGCCTTCGCGGGGCCGGATGTGCGGCTGCGCTCCAGCACCGTGGAGGGGCTCTCCAACAACGCCTCCTTCTGCATCGAAACCCGCTGCAGCGACAGCAACGGCGACGGCGCCAGCACCAGGCCCAGCGCTGCGGCGGCCGACAACGGCGCCGCGCCGGCCCTCTCCCCCCTCGGCTGGTAAGGCCAGAGGCGGCCGGGAACGTTACGGACTGTGAGTCCTCGCGAAGGGGCTTCAGTGCTGCCCTGGCTGCACTTCTACGATCAGCCCCGACGGATGCTGAAGCTCGAGTGGCCCTTCCTCTCCTGAAGTACGCCCCCACCACCCAGAACTCGCGGGTGGCCGCGCTGCGTGTGGGCTCGGATGAGGATCCGAAAGCCGTATCCATGGACAAGGCCATGGATCGCGAAGACCAGAACTTCGTGATCGAAGCGGCCTACCGCCAGATCTTCTTCCACGCCTTCAAGGTCGACCGTGACCTGACCCTGGAGAGCCAGGTGCGCAACGGCCAGATCACCGTGCGCGACTTCATCCGCTCGCTCTGCCTGTCGGACACCTTCAACCGCAGCTTCTACACCCTCAACAGCAACTACAAGGTGGCCCGCCACCTGGTGGAAAAGCTGCTGGGTCGCCCCACCCACGGCAAATCCGAGGAAATCGCCTGGTCGGCGGTGCTGATGACCCGCGGCGTCAAGGGCATGGTCGACGACATCCTCAACAGCCAGGAGTACCTCGACGCCTTCGGCTACGACACCGTGCCCTACCACCGCAACCGGGTGGTGGGCAGCCGCGACCTGGGCGAGACCCCCTTCAACATCACCAGCCCCCGCTACGACGCCTACTACCGCGGCATCTTCGGGTTCCCGCAGGTGGTTTACACCGGCACCGCCCGCAAACTGCCCGAGCGCTCCCTGCAGCGCCGCGGTGGTTTCCCCCAGGACTACATGCCCTGGGTGCGCTCCCTGCCTGCCCTGCGCGGTGCCAGCGCCGCCGGCAGCGCCGACATCGACTACCTGGCCAAGGTGCCCTACCGCAGCCTCGGCCGCTGAGCTCCATCCCCAGCGATGCCAAAGCGGCGGGACAAACCCCGCCGCTTTTTTTGTGCCCATCCCATGACCGCAGTGGTGCATGGCGGGGTCCGTGCGTGAAAGTTGGTCAGACTGATCCCAAACAGAATCCGGAGGAGCTGTGAGTCAGACCCTGTCATCGCTGGCCCGGATGACCCTGCGCCAACTGCGCCAGGTGGCCAGCGAGCTGGGTGTGAGCCTCTACAGCCGCAAAACCAAAGAGGAGCTGCTCAGCGCCATCGGCAAACGCCAGGCCGACATCTCCAGCGTGGATGCGGAGCGGCGCCCCTCCAGCGCCAGCGCCGACGACAGCCGCGTGGTGTTCCTGCCCCGGGATCCCCAGTGGGCCTATGTGTTCTGGGAGATCTGCGAAGCCGACCGCCAGCAGGCCTTCAAGGCGGGGGCCAGCCAGCTGTGCCTGCGGGTGGCGGATGTCACCGGGTTGAACAGCGGCGACAGCCACCCCCACACCCTGCAGGAGGTGCCGGTCGATAGCCACGCCACCGAGTGGTACCTGCCGGTGCCCCTCAGCGACCGCGATTACCGCGTCGAGCTCGGCTACCGCATCAGCGGCGGCGGCTGGATCTCGCTGGCCTTCTCGTCGGTGGCGCGGGTGCCCGCCCTGCACCCCAGCGAGCAGATCCTCGACCAGTTTGTGCCCTTCTCGCTGGACACCCCCCCGGGCGCCATCAGCCCCCAGACGCTGCCCAGCACCGACAACGGCCTGCACGAGCGGCTGTACCAAACCGCCACCCTGGGCAGCCGCCGGCTCGGGCGCGGTTCGGAAGCCTTCCACGAACTGGAGGGCGGCGCCGGTGCGGGTCTGAATGCCTCGGGAGCCGGGCTGTGGGCCAGCGGCCGCAGCGAATCCGGCAGCGGTGTGGTCAGCCCCCGCCAACGGGCCTTCTGGCTGGTGGCCGATGCCGAGCTGATCGTGTACGGCGCCACCGACCCCTCCGCCAAGCTCACCATCGGCGGTGAGGAGGTGCCCCTCTCCAGCGACGGCACCTTCCGCATCCAGGTGCCCTTCCGCGACGGCCAGCAGGTGTATGCCATCGAAGCGGTGGCGGCCGATGGCGAGCAGCGCCGCAACATCCGCCTGGAATTCGAGCGCACCACCCCGGAAGACAACAGCAACCCGCTCGACCAAGCTGTGGCCGAGTGGTTCTGAGCCGCCCATGGCCAACGCACCCACATCCGAAGGCTCCCCAACCCTGAAGGCGGTGGTGGCCTTCACCCCCCTCGCCGGCGCCCTGGTGTTGCCGGTTGTGGTGCCCCTACTGATGGTGCGCGTCAGCGTTGGCGCCGGTGTGTTGGCGGCGGTGGTGCTCAGCAGCCTCTGGTTTGCGGCGATGCTGCGCACCTCCGAGCTGCCCGAGCACGGCTGAGCGGACCCCCCGCGGGGGAACCCTGACCCCAGGCGCAACCGCTGGGGATGGAGCACCGCAGAGCGCAGACCCATCGCCAGGCGTTGGTGGTGGCCCTCATGGCCTTGGCCCTGCAGGGCTGCAGCCAGGCAGGCCAACTGGTGGGACGGGCGCCAGCGCCGCTGCCGATGCCGGCCGGGATCGCCGTGGCCTTCAACCACCGCGCCGATGCCCACTACCGCAGCCCCATCCATGGCGGGCAACGGGCCGGCGACGACCTGGAGGCCCTGCTGCTGCAGACCATCCGGAGCGCCCGCCGGGAGCTGCTGGTGGCGGTGCAGGAGCTGTCGCTGCCGCAGGTGGCGCGGGCGCTGGTGGAACAACACCACCGCGGCCTGCGGGTGCAGGTGGTGCTGGAAAACACCTACAGCCAGCCCTGGAGCCAGCAGCACGAGGCCGAGCTGAGCCCACACCTGCGCCAGCGGCGGCGGCAGCTGATGGCCCTGGCGGACCGCAACCGTGATGGGCAGCTGAGCGCCGAAGAACGGGAGCAGGGGGATGCGGTGGCGCTGCTGCTGCGGGGTGGGGTGCCCCTGCTGGATGACAGCGCCGATGGCAGCCGCGGCAGTGCGCTCATGCACAGCAAGTTCCTGGTGGCCGACCGGCGCGTGGTGGTGACCGGTAGCGCCAACTTCACACCCAGCTGCATCCACGGCGATCCAGACGACCGGCGGACCCGCGGCAACGTGAACCATCTGCTGCGGCTGGAGAGCCCCGCGCTGGCCGCGCTGTTTGCCGGGGAGTTTCAGCGCCTGTGGGGCGATGGCCCCGGCGGCGCCCTCGACAGCCGCTTCGGGCTGGCCAAGGGCTCAGGGGCACCGAGCACCGTGTTGGTGGGGAACACACCGGTGACGGTGCTGTTCGCCCCCCACCGGCGCCGCGATGGCAACGGAGGGCTGTCGCTGATCGCCAACACCCTGGCCACCGCCGAGCGGCGGGTGGATCTGGCGCTGTTTGTGTTGTCTGCCCAGCCCCTCACGGGCGTGATCGCCGAGCTGCAGCAACGGGGCGTGACGCTGCGGTTGCTGGCGGATCCGGGCTTCGCCAGCCGCCCCTTCTCCGAGGTGCTCGATCTGCTGGGGGTGGCCCTGGCGGATCGCCATTGCAAACACGAAGCCGGCAACCAACCGCTGCAGCAGCCCAGCGAAGGGGTGGGCATCCCGCGGCTCCCCGGCGGCGACAAGCTGCACCACAAGTTCGCTGTGATCGACAACCGCACCGTGATCACAGGCTCCTTCAACTGGAGCCCCAGTGCTGCCCATCAGAACGACGAAGTGCTGCTGGTGATCGAGTCACCCCTGCTGGCAGCCCACTTCACCCGTGAGATGGATCGCCTCTGGCGGGGGGCGGAGCTGGGGATCACCGAGCGCTTGGCACGCAAGCTGACGGCTAACCGCAGGCGATGCGGCAGTGGGGTTCAGCGGGAGCCACCCACCGTGGGCATTCACCAACGGAGGGTGGCAGCAACCCCAAACCGTCCATAGGCTGCAGACCTCCGGAACCCATCCATGCGCCGCCTGCTGCCCCTCGCCGTTGTGGCCCTTTGCCTGCTGGGCGGCAGCACCAGCAACGCCTGCGAGAAGCACCTCAACGGCCACCAGAGCGGCTCAGACACCAATCTGGAAGGCAGCAAGAAATAAGGCTTGGCCAATGCTCGCGGCCCGGGCCCTATTTGTGCTGATGGTGGCCCTGAAGCTGTGGCAGCTCCTGGGCCGGGTGCACCAACGTCAGCAACGGCAGCGGCTGGAGCGCTGCTGGGTGCTCTAACCGCTGGCGCTGAACCCCTCAGGGCCGCTGCGGGCCCCCGCTGATCAGCACCCCCAGGCCCGCCAACACCACCGCCACCCCCAACAGATCGCGGCCGGTGGGCACCACCCCATCCACCAGCCGCAGCCACAGCAGCGCCATCGACACATACACCGCCCCGTAGGCGGCATACACCCGGCCACTGGCGGCGGGGTGCAGGCTCAGCAACCAAGCAAACAGGCCCAGGCAGAGGGCGCCTGGGATCAGCAGCAGCGCGCTGCGGCCCTGGCGCAGCCACAGGTAAGGCAGGTAGCAGCCCAACAACTCCATCAGCGCCGTGATGGCATACAGCACCACTGTTTTGACCATGCCCACGCACCGATGGTTGCCCTGCGGGCTGGCCAGCCGATGATGGGTGCCAGCTCCGCCCCATCCATGCTCGCCCCTTCCCGCCGCTGGCGCCCCATGAGGCCTGTGCGTCCGTTGCTGGCCGCGCTGCTGGCCGCGGGGGTGATGCCGTTGGGGCAGCCGGCCCGCAGCCAGAGCACTGTGGCCTTCCCCAGCCCAGAAACCCTGCGGGAGGTGCAGCTGGCGGCCCTGGCCTGCGCCCGTGAAAACACCAGCGACACCTGCAGCAAAGCCCGCAAGCTGGCGGACCCGCTGATGGATCACCCGCGGCTTCCCGGCGGCTGCAAGGACGCGCTCTGGGCCATCATCCAGACCTCCACCCCCGCCAGCAGCAACACCCTGGCCCGCCGCGATGCCATCGGCGATCCGGCCGGGCGGCTGCTGCTGGTGTGCCGCAGCTCGGACAAACCGGTCACCGGCAAAACCGACACCGAAAAGCCGCAGAAGGAGCCCTCCTTCTTCGAGCGCTTCTTCGGTCGCGGCGGCGGCGACAAGAACTGATCGCAACCGGTGCTTCAGGACTAACTTGGTGCCCCCAGGCCTGTCCCGATGACCAGCGGCGTGCTGCAGATCAGCCTTGATCAGCCCTTTCAGGATCAGAAGCCGGGCACCTCAGGGTTGCGCAAAAGCAGCCGTCAGTTCGAGACCCCCCACTACCTGGAGAGCTTCATCGAAGCGATCCTGCGCACCGTGCCCGGCATCGCCGGTGGCACTTTGGTGGTGGGGGGCGACGGCCGCTACGGCAACCGCCGCGCCATTGAGGTGATCGCCCGCATGGCGGCGGCCCACGGGGTGGCGCGCATCATCACCACCACCGGCGGCATCCTCTCCACCCCCGCCGCCTCCAACCTGATCCGCCAGCACCAGGCCACCGCCGGGATCATCCTCTCGGCCAGCCACAACCCCGGCGGCCCCGATGGCGATTTCGGCGTGAAGGTGAACGGCGCCAACGGCGGCCCCGCCCCCGAATCGCTCACCGACGCCATCTACGCCTGCAGCAAACAGCTCAACGGCTACCGCATCTGGGATGCGGTGCAGCTGCCGCTCGATCAACCCGGCCAGCAGCAGATCGGCGCCCTGCAGGTGCAGGTGATCGATGGGGTCGACGACTACATCACCCTGATGCAGAAGCTGTTCGATTTCGATCGGATCAGCGACCTGCTGCGGGGTGACTACCCGATCGCCTTCGATGCGATGCACGCCGTGACCGGCCCCTACGCCAAACGGCTGCTGGAGGGTCTGCTGGGGGCACCGGCGGGCAGCGTGCGCAACGGCACCCCCCTGGAGGATTTCGGCGGCGGCCATCCCGACCCCAACCTCACCTATGCCCACGAGCTGGCGGACCTGCTGCTCCACGGCGATGGCTTCCGCTTCGGTGCCGCCTGCGATGGCGA
>JBEBCX010000021.1:0-11821 GCA_041157425.1 Cyanobacteriota bacterium
GAGCGCGTGATCGTGAACCAGATCGTGCGCTCCCCTGGCGTCTACTTCAAGGACGAGCAGGACAAGAACGGCCGCAAGACCTTCAACGCCAGCCTGATCCCCAACCGGGGCGCCTGGCTGAAGTTCGAAACCGACAAGAACGACCTGCTGCACGTGCGGGTCGACAAAACCCGCAAGATCAACGCCCACGTGCTGATGCGGGCCATCGGCCTGTCGGACAACGACGTGCTCGACAAGCTGCGGCACCCGGAGTACTACCAGAAGTCGATCGAAGCGGCCAACGACGAAGGCATCGCCTCGGAAGACCAGGCCCTGCTCGAGCTCTACAAGAAGCTGCGGCCCGGTGAGCCCCCCTCGGTGAGCGGCGGCCAGACCCTGCTGCACAGCCGTTTCTTTGATCCCAAGCGCTACGACCTGGGCCGGGTCGGCCGCTACAAGATCAACAAGAAGCTGCGTCTCACCATCCCCGACGCCACCCGCACCCTCACCCCTGAGGACGTGCTGAGCACGATCGATTACCTGATCAACCTCGAGCTCGACGTGGGCGGCGCCACCCTCGACGACATCGACCACCTGGGCAACCGCCGCGTGCGCTCCGTGGGTGAGCTGCTGCAGAACCAGGTGCGCGTGGGCCTCAACCGGCTCGAGCGGATCATCAAGGAACGGATGACCGTCGGTGAGACCGAGAGCCTCACCCCGGCCCAGCTGGTGAACCCCAAGCCCCTGGTGGCGGCCATCAAGGAGTTCTTCGGCTCCAGCCAGCTGAGCCAGTTCATGGATCAGACCAACCCCCTGGCGGAGCTCACCCACAAGCGCCGCATCAGCGCCCTCGGCCCCGGCGGCCTCACCCGGGAGCGGGCCGGTTTCGCCGTGCGCGACATCCACCCCTCCCACTACGGCCGCATCTGCCCGATCGAAACGCCGGAGGGCCCCAACGCCGGTCTGATCGGTTCGCTGGCCACCCACGCCCGCGTCAACGAGTACGGCTTCATCGAGACCCCCTTCTGGAAGGTGGAGAACGGGGTGGTGCTCAAGCAGGGCGACCCCATCTACCTCTCCGCCGACCTGGAGGACGAGTGCCGCGTGGCCCCCGGTGACGTGGCCACCGACGCCGACGGCCGCATCAAGGCCGATCTGGTGCCCGTGCGCTACCGCCAGGACTTTGAGACCGTGCCGCCGGAGCAGGTGGATTACGTGCAGCTCTCACCGGTGCAGGTGATCTCCGTGGCCACCTCGCTGATCCCCTTCCTCGAGCACGACGACGCCAACCGCTGCCGATCACCACCGTCAACGGCACGGTGACCTACGTGGATGCCACCGCCATCGTGATCCGCGATGAGCAGGGCACCGACCACACCCACTACCTGCAGAAGTACCAGCGCTCCAACCAGGACACCTGCCTCAACCACCGGCCGATCGTGAAGCTGGGCGACCAGGTGATCGCCGGTCAGGTGCTGGCCAACGGCTCCGCCTGCGAAGGCGGTGAGATCGCCCTCGGCCAGAACGTGCTGATCGCCTACATGCCCTGGGAGGGCTACAACTACGAGGACGCCATCCTGGTGTCCGAGCGCCTGGTGCGCGACGACCTCTACACCTCGGTGCACATCGAGAAGTACGAGATCGAAGCCCGTCAGACCAAGCTCGGCCCCGAGGAGATCACCCGCGAGATCCCGAACGTTGCCGAGGAGAGCCTGGGCAACCTCGACGAGATGGGCATCATCCGCATCGGTGCCTACGTGGAGAGCGGCGACATCCTGGTGGGCAAGGTGACCCCCAAGGGTGAATCCGACCAACCCCCCGAGGAGAAGCTGCTGCGCGCGATCTTCGGTGAGAAGGCCCGCGATGTGCGCGACAACTCGCTGCGGGTGCCCAGCACCGAGCGCGGCCGCGTCGTTGACGTGCGCATCTACACCCGGGAACAGGGTGATGAGCTGCCGCCGGGCGCCAACATGGTGGTGCGGGTCTATGTGGCGCAGCGCCGCAAGATCCAGGTGGGCGACAAGATGGCCGGCCGCCACGGCAACAAGGGCATCATCAGCCGCATCCTGCCGCTGGAGGACATGCCCTACCTGCCCGACGGCACCCCGATCGACATCGTGCTCAACCCCCTGGGTGTGCCGAGCCGCATGAACGTCGGCCAGGTGTTCGAGTGCCTGATGGGCTGGGCCGCGTCCCACCTCGACTGCCGCGTCAAGGTGGTGCCGTTCGATGAAATGCACGGCCCCGAAACCTCGAAGAACACCGTGCAGGCCTTCCTGGAGGCCGCCAAGGCCCAGCCCGGCAAGGATTGGGTCTACGACCCGGAAAACCCCGGCAAGATCCAGCTGATCGACGGCCGCACCGGCGAACCCTTCGACCAACCGGTGACCGTGGGCTTCGCCCACATCCTCAAGCTGGTGCACCTGGTGGACGACAAGATCCACGCCCGCTCCACCGGCCCCTACTCCCTGGTGACCCAGCAGCCCCTGGGCGGCAAGGCCCAGCAGGGCGGCCAGCGCCTGGGTGAGATGGAGGTGTGGGCCCTCGAGGCCTACGGCGCCGCCTACACGCTGCAGGAACTGCTCACCGTCAAGTCCGACGACATGCAGGGCCGCAACGAGGCGCTCAACGCCATCGTGAAGGGCAAGCCCATCCCCCGCCCCGGCACCCCCGAGTCGTTCAAGGTGCTGATGCGCGAGCTCCAGTCGCTGGGTCTCGACATCGCCGTGTACACCGATGCCGGCGAAGAGGTGGACCTGATGCAGGACATCAACCCCCGCCGCAGCACGCCCAACCGGCCCACCTATGAATCCCTCGGCGTCGCGGATTACGACGACGACTGACTCCGTTCCGTTCCCTTCGATCTCAATCCGCGCGCTCCACGGCCATGACCAACAGCAATCTCCGCACCGAGAACCACTTCGACTACGTCAAGATCACGCTGGCTTCGCCTGAGCGGATCATGCAGTGGGGGCAGCGCACGCTGCCCAACGGTCAGGTGGTGGGTGAGGTCACCAAACCCGAAACCATCAACTACCGCACGCTCAAGCCCGAAATGGACGGGCTGTTCTGCGAAAAGATCTTCGGTCCCTCCAAGGACTGGGAATGCCACTGCGGCAAGTACAAGCGGGTGCGGCACCGCGGCATCGTCTGCGAACGCTGCGGCGTGGAGGTCACCGAGAGCCGGGTGCGGCGCCACCGCATGGGCTTCATCAAGCTGGCGGCCCCCGTGTCCCACGTTTGGTACCTGAAGGGGATCCCCAGCTACGTGGCCATCCTGCTGGACATGCCCCTGCGGGATGTGGAGCAGATCGTCTACTTCAACTGCTACGTGGTGCTCGATCCGGGCGACCACAAGGACCTCACCTACAAGCAGCTGCTCACCGAAGACGAGTGGCTGGAGATCGAAGACGAGATCTACGCCGAAGACTCCGAGATTGAGAACGAGCCCACCGTGGGCATCGGTGCCGAAGCCCTCAAGCAGCTGCTGGAGGACCTCGACCTGCCGGTGGTGGCCGAGCAGCTGCGCGAGGAGATCGCCGGCTCCAAGGGCCAGAAGCGGGCCAAGCTGATCAAGCGCCTGCGCGTGATCGACAACTTCATCGCCACCAGCGCCCGTCCCGAGTGGATGGTGCTGGATGTGATCCCCGTGATCCCGCCGGATCTGCGCCCGATGGTGCAACTGGACGGCGGCCGCTTCGCCACCTCCGACCTCAACGACCTCTACCGGCGGGTGATCAACCGCAACAACCGCCTGGCGCGGTTGCAGGAGATCCTCGCCCCCGAAATCATCGTCCGCAACGAAAAGCGGATGCTGCAGGAGGCCGTTGACGCCCTGATCGACAACGGCCGCCGCGGTCGCACCGTGGTGGGCGCCAACAACCGCCCGCTCAAGTCGCTCAGCGACATCATCGAGGGCAAGCAGGGCCGCTTCCGCCAGAACCTGCTCGGCAAGCGGGTCGACTACTCCGGTCGTTCCGTGATCGTGGTGGGTCCGAAGCTGAAGATGCACCAGTGCGGTCTGCCCAAGGAGATGGCGATCGAGCTGTTCCAGCCGTTCGTGATCCACCGCCTGATCCGCCAGAACATCGTCAACAACATCAAGGCCGCCAAAAAGCTGATCCAGCGCGCCGACGATGAGGTGATGCAGGTGCTGCAGGAGGTGATCGAAGGGCACCCGATCCTGCTGAACCGCGCCCCGACGCTGCACCGCCTCGGCATTCAGGCCTTCGAGCCCAAGCTGGTGGATGGCCGCGCCATCCAGCTGCACCCGCTGGTGTGCCCCGCCTTCAACGCCGACTTCGACGGTGACCAGATGGCCGTGCACGTGCCCCTGGCGATCGAAGCCCAGACCGAGGCCCGCATGCTGATGCTGGCCAGCAACAACATCCTGTCGCCGGCCACCGGTGAGCCGATCATCACCCCGTCGCAGGACATGGTGCTCGGCGCCTACTACCTCACCGCCGTGCAGCCCGGCAGCGCCAAGCCGGAGTTCGGCGACCGCAGCCGCACCTTCGCCGGCCTGCGCGATGTGCTCAGCGCCTTCGATGAGAAGCACCTCACCATGCACGACTGGGTGTGGGTGCGCTTCAACGGCGAGGTGGACAGCGAAGACGAGGGCAAGGAGCCGGTGAAGACCGAAACCCTCAGCGATGGCACCCGCATCGAGCAGTGGACCTACCGCCGCGATCGCCTCGATGAGGACGGAGCCCTGATCAGCCGCTATCTGCTCACCACCGTGGGCCGTGTGGTGATGAACAGCACGATCATCGACGCGGTGGCAGCCGCCTGAGATCCGAACTCGACCCCCTGTAACCCCATCCCTGTTCGCGCGCAGCCATGACCGCCACTCCCGCCAAGAAAACCAGCAAGAAGAGCAGCAAGAAGGCCGCTGCTGAGGAAACCGCCGCACCGGTGCTCGGCGCCTCCGCTCCCCTGAGCAAGGCGGCACCGCCGTTCCGCAACCGCACGATCGACAAGAAGCAGCTGCGGAACCTGATGGCGTGGGCCTACAAGAACCACGGCACCGCCGCCACCGCCTCGATGGCGGATGAACTGAAGGACCTGGGCTTCCACTACGCCACCCAGGCCGCCGTGTCGATCTCCGTGGACGACCTGCGCATCCCCGGTGAGAAGGCCCGCCTGCTGGAGGAGGCCGAGCAGCAGATCACCGACACCGAGGAGCGCTACCGCCTCGGTGAGATCACCGAGGTGGAACGCCACACCAAGGTGATCGACACCTGGACCGAGACCAACGAGCGTCTGGTTGAAGAGGTCAAGAAGAACTTCAACGACAACGACCCGCTCAACTCGGTCTGGATGATGGCCAACTCCGGCGCCCGGGGGAACATGTCCCAGGTGCGTCAGCTGGTGGGCATGCGCGGCCTGATGGCCAACCCCCAGGGCGAAATCATCGACCTTCCGATCCGCACCAATTTCCGTGAGGGTCTGACGGTCACCGAATACGTGATCTCCTCCTACGGCGCCCGCAAGGGTCTGGTGGACACCGCCCTGCGCACCGCCGACTCCGGCTACCTGACCCGCCGTCTGGTGGACGTGGCCCAGGACGTGATCGTGCGTGAGGACGACTGCGGCACCAGCCGCGGCATCCCCATCGACGCCGATGACAAGGGCCGTTTCGCCGCCAAGCTCGTGGGCCGTCTGGCCGCCGAGCCCGTGCTCGACGCCGATGGTTCGGTGATCGTCGACCGCGATGGCGAGATCGACGCCCCCACCACCGCCCGCATCGAAGCCGCCGGCGTCAAGACCGTGGTGGTGCGCTCGCCGCTCACCTGCGAAGCCGCCCGTTCGGTGTGCCGCAAGTGCTACGGCTGGGCCCTCGCCCACAACGAACTGGTCGACCTGGGTGAGGCCGTCGGCATCGTGGCCGCCCAGTCGATCGGTGAGCCGGGCACCCAGCTCACCATGCGCACCTTCCACACCGGTGGTGTGTCCACCGCCGAAACCGGCGTGGTGCGCTCCCAGGTGGCCGGTGCGGTCGAATTCGACAGCAAGGCCCGCGTGCGCCCCTACCGCACCCCCCACGGTGTGGAGGCCCAGATCGCCGAAACCGATTTCACCCTCACGGTGAAGCCCAGCGGCAGCGGCAAGGCCCAGAAGCTGGCGATCACCTCCGGTTCGATCCTGTTTGTGGATGCCGGTGCGGAGACCGCCGCCGACGTGATGCTGGCCCAGATCTCTTCCGGCGCCGCCGTGAAGAAGAGCGTGGAGAAGGCCACCAAGGACGTGATTTGCGACCTGGCCGGCCAGGTGCGCTACGAGGAGGTGATTCAGCCCAAGGAGGTCACCGACCGCCAGGGCAACATCACCCTCAAGGCCCAACGCCTCGGCCGCCTGTGGGTGTACAGCGGCGACGTCTACAACCTGCCCCCCAACGCCCAACCGGTGGTGAAGGGCAACAAGAAGGTGAGCACCGGTGAGGTGCTGGCTGAAAGCCGCCTGGTGAGCGAGTACGGCGGTGCCGTGCGCCTGCGCGAGAGCGCCGGCGATTCCCGCGAGGTGCAGATCGTCACCACCAGCCTCACCCTCAAAGACTGCAAGCTCGTGGGTGAATCCACCCACTCCGGTGAGCTCTGGCACCTGGAGGGCAAGGACAACATCCGCTACCGCCTCAACACCCACCCGGGCACCAAGATCAGCAACGGCGAGGTGATCGCTGAGCTGGCGGATGACCGCTTCCGCACCCAGACCGGTGGCACCGTGAAGTACGCCCCCGGCCTGGCCATCAAGAAGGCCCGCAGCGCCAAGAACGGCTACGAGGTGAGCAAGGGCGGCACCCTGCTCTGGATCCCGCAGGAAACCCACGAGATCAACAAGGACATCTCCCTGTTGATGATCGAGGACGGCCAGTGGATCGAGGCCGGCACCGAGGTGGTGAAGGACATCTTCAGCCAGACCGCCGGCATCGTGTCGGTCACCCAGAAGAACGACATCCTGCGCGAGATCATCGTGCGCTCCGGCAAGCTGCATCACGTGGCTGACGCCAAGACCCTCGGCCGTTACAGCGACGGCAAGATGGTCAACCCCGGCGAGGAGATCGCCAAGGGTCTCAAGGCCGACGCGATGGTGTTTGTGGAAGCCGTGGACACCCCCGAGGGCGGTGCGCTGCTGCTGCGCCCCGTGGAGGAGTACCGCATTCCCGATGAGGCCCACCTGCCTGAGTTGGGCAGCATCAAGCAGTCCAACGGCCCCAGCCTCAGCCTCAAGGCCACCCAGCGCCTGGCCTTCAAGGACGGTGAGCTGATCAAGAGCGTGGAGGGTGTGGAGCTGCTCAAGACGCAGCTGATCCTCGAAACCCACGACACCACCCCCCAGATGACGGTGGATGTGGAGTCGGTGCCCGACAAGCGCGCCAAGACGATCGACCGCCTGCAGCTGGTGATCCTCGAGAGCCTGCTGGTGCGCCGCGACACCCTCTCCGACGCCAGCCACGGCTCCACCCACACCGAGCTGGCCGTCAATGACGGCGACAGCGTCAAGGCCGGTGATGTGGTGGCCACCACCCAGATCCTCTGCAAGGAGGACGGCGTGCTGGCCCTGCCCGACGGTGTGGAGGGCGAACCGATCCGCCGTCTGATCGTGGAGCGCGCCAGCGACACCCGCCGCATCGACCTCGGCTCCGCCAAGCCCACCGTTCAGGAAGGGCAGCGCATCGTCGATGGCGACCAGCTGGCCAAGGGGGTGGATGCCCCCTGCTGCGGTCAGGTGGAAACCGTCTCCGGCAACGCGGTCACCATCCGCATCGGCCGCCCCTACATGGTGTCGCCCGATTCGGTGCTGCACGTGCGCGACGGCGAGCTGGTGCAACGGGGCGACTCCCTGGCCCTGCTCGTGTTCGAGCGCCAGAAGACCGGCGACATCGTGCAGGGTCTGCCCCGCATTGAGGAGCTGCTGGAGGCCCGCCGTCCGCGGGAATCGGCGGTGCTCTGCCGCAAGAGCGGCACCGTGGAGATCAAGCAGGTTGACGACGACGACTCCGTCACCGTGACGGTGATCGAAGCCGACGACGCCATCAGCGAGTACCCGATCCTGTTGGGCCGCAACGTGATGGTGAGCGACAGCCAGCAGGTGAGCGCCGGTGAACTGCTCACCGACGGTCCGATCAACCCCCACGAGCTGCTGGAGTGCTTCTTCGAAGACCTGCGCAGCCGCAAGCCCACCCTCGAGGCCGCCCAGGAGGCCATCTCCAAGCTGCAGTTCCGCCTCGTGCAGGAAGTGCAGAACGTCTACAAGTCGCAGGGCGTCACCATCGATGACAAGCACATCGAGGTGATCGTGCGGCAGATGACCAGCAAGGTGCGCATCGAGGATGCCGGCGACACCACCCTGCTGCCCGGCGAGCTGATCGAGCTGCGTCAGGTGGAGCAGGTGAACAGCGCCATGGCGATCACCGGCGGTGCCCCCGCCGAGTTCACCCCGGTGCTGCTGGGCATCACCAAGGCGTCGCTCAACACCGACAGCTTCATCTCCGCCGCCTCCTTCCAGGAGACCACCCGGGTGCTCACCGAGGCGGCCATCGAGGGCAAGAGCGACTGGCTGCGCGGCCTCAAGGAGAACGTGATCATCGGTCGCCTGATCCCCGCCGGCACCGGCTTCAGCGGCTTCGAAGAGGAGCTGCGGGCTGAGGCGGGCCCCCACCCCGACATCCTCGATGAGGACGGCGGTGGCTACCGGCGCATGCAGAACCTGCGGCCCGATTACACCGTGGACATGCCGGCCGCCCCGTCGGCCAGCACCGCCGGTGCCCTGCTCGACGATCCCTCCGATGCCGATCTGGAGGCCACCCGCAGCCGCCACGGCATCGAAGCGGCCGCCAGCAACCTGGCCGCCTTCACCCGTCCCAGCCTGGATGAGGTGATGGAGGAGGAGCTGATCGCCGACCCCGATGCCCTCGAGGGTCTGCAGGAGGAGGGTCTGCTCACCGACGAGTGACCCCGCTCACCGCCGTGTGACCTGACCCGCCAGCATCGTTGCGAACGACCCCAGCGCCATGATCCAGCCCAAGCTCGTGCCGCAGCGGCGTCTCCCCCGCTACGGCTTCCACACCCACACCGAGCGCCTCAACGGGCGCGTGGCCATGCTCGGCTTCATTGCCCTGCTGGTGGTGGAGGTGCAGCTGGGCCATGGCCTGCTGGTCTGGCCCTGATGGCCGCTCCCCTGCTGGGGATGGGCCGCTCGGCCCTGGAGCAGTGGGCTGAGCAGCACGGGCAGGCCGCCTTCCGCGGCCGCCAACTGCACGACTGGCTCTACGCCAAAGGAGCCCGCAGCCTCGACCAGGTGTCGGTGCTGCCCAAGGCCTTCCGCGAGCAGCTGGCCGGCCAGCCCCCCGCTGGCGCCGCCGACTGGATCGGCCGCTCCCGCGAGCTGCACCGCAGCGTGGCCCGCGACGGCACCACCAAGTTGCTGTTGGGCACCCACGACGGCCTCAGCCTGGAAACCGTGGGCATTCCCGCCGAGGGCCGCCTCACCGTGTGCGTGAGCAGCCAGGTGGGCTGCCCCATGGCCTGCCGCTTCTGCGCCACCGGCAAGGGGGGGCTGCAGCGCTCCCTGGCGGTGCACGAAATCGTCGACCAGGTGCTCAGCGTGCGCGAGGCGATGGAGCAGCGCCCCAGCCACGTGGTGTTCATGGGCATGGGCGAGCCGTTGCTCAACATCGAAGCGGTGCTGGCGGCGATCGATTGCCTCTGCACCGACCTGGGCATGGCCCAGCGCCAGATCACCGTGAGCACCGTGGGGGTGGCCCGCACCCTGCCCCAGCTCGCCGAGTTGGCCCTGCAGCGGCTCGGCCGCGCCCAGTTCACCCTGGCCGTGAGCCTGCACGCCCCCGACCAGGCCCTGCGGGAGCAGCTGATCCCCACGGCCCACGCCTACCCGATCGAGGCCCTGCTCGACGACTGCCGCCGCTACGTGGCGATCACCGGCCGCCGGGTGAGCTTCGAGTACATCCTGCTGGGGGGCCTCAACGACCAACCCCGCCACGCCAAGGCCCTGGCCCAGCTGCTGCGCGGCTTCCAGAGCCACGTGAACCTGATCCCCTACAACCCCATCGCCGAGGAGGAGTTCCAGCGCCCCACTCCCGCGGCGGTGGAGGCGTTCCGCCGCAGCCTGCAGGAGCAGCACGTGGCCGTGAGCGTGCGCGCCAGCCGCGGCCTCGATGCCGATGCCGCCTGCGGCCAGTTGCGCCGGCGCCTGGAGGGCAGCCTCCAGCCCGCGCAGGCCTCTGCTCCGTCGCCGACTTAGTCGCCCGGGTAGGCGCCGCGGGCCTGGTCTTCACCCCAGGGGGTGACCACCACCATCAACAGAAAGGCGGGCACGGCGGCGGCCGCCGACAGCAGGAAGAAGTGGTCCCAGCCCAGCAGCTTCACCAGCAGGCCGGAGGGGGCCGCCAGCACCTTGCTGCTGATGGCGTACACCCCGGAGAGCAGGGCGTACTGGGTGGCGGAGAAGCGCGGGTTGCACAGGCTCATCAGCAGCGCCACGAAGGCGGTGCCCACCAGCCCGCTGGAGAGGTTCTCCAGCAGCACCGCCACCGCCACCTGCTCCAGGGAGGTCACCCCGGCCCGGGCCACCAGCCAGTAGGCCAGGTTGCCGCTGGCGCCGGCGATGCCGAACAGCCACAGGCTGCGGTTCATGCCCAGCCGGCCGAACAGGGCGCCCCCCAGCACCACCCCCACCATCGTGGCCACCACCCCCAGGGCGGATTTCAACAGCCCGATCTGGCCCTCGCTGAGGCCCGCGGCCACCAGGAAGGGGCCCCCCATGGGGGCCAGCAGGCCATCCGGCAGCCGGTAGAGCAGCACCAGCGCCAGGATCTGCAGCGCCCGTTTGCCGCCGGTGCGGGCCAGGAAGTCGCGCAGGGGGCCCACCACCGCCTGGCGCAGGTTGGTCACCGGTTGGGCCAGGGGCGGCAGGCTTGGCGCCGCCAGGGTGCAGGGGATCATCAGCACCAGCAGCCCCCCGGCGAAGCCGAAGGCCAGGGGATAGCCGGCGCTGCCGGCGATCAGCAGCGCCCCCGACCCCAGGATCAAGGTGCCGCCGCGGAACCCCAGGGAATTGGCGGCGGCCCCGGCACCCCGTTCCTGCTGGGGCAGCAGGTCGGTGCGGTAGGCGTCGATCACGATGTCCTGGGTGGCGCTCAGCACCGCCACCAGCAGCGCCACCAGGCCGATGGCCGCCAGGGTGTGGGGGTCGGTGCTGGGGCGCAGCAGCGCCAGGCTGCCGATGCTCAGGGCCAGCAGCAGCTGCAGCAGCGCGATCCAGCCCCGCCGCCGGTCGGGCCAGGGGATCGGCCAGCGATCCAGCAGCGGTGCCCACAGGGCTTTGATGGCGTAGGGCAGCCCCGCCAGGGGCAGCAGCCCGATCAGCTCCACGGGCACCCCATGGGTGGCCAACCAGATGGGCAGCACCTCCCCCAGGCCGGTGTTGGGGGCACCGCTGGCGAAGCCCTCGGCGCTGATCGCCCCCAGCCGCCGCCAGCGGGCCTGAGCCGTGTCGCCGGAGGGGCGCTGCGGGTGGTGCATGGGCGCTTGCTGGGGCGCGGAGTCGGCCGCAGGCTAGGCGCGTCAAACTGGGGGCACCGCCGCTGTGGCCCGTGCAGTTTTTTCGCTCCACCCTGTTGCCGGCCGCCATCGTGCTGCTGTTCGGCCTGGCCCTGTTTGCCGTGAGTGCCCGCATCTGGCTGCCGGGCGACATGGCGGCCCCGGCGCCGATCGGCTGAGGTCTGCCCTCGCCGCTGGATCGCGGTTGATTCCGCTGCCGGCTTTTACGATCGGCCCATGACTGGCCCGTACCCAGAGTTTTCCCAGAGCCCGGCCGAGTTGGC
>JBEBCX010000022.1:0-10679 GCA_041157425.1 Cyanobacteriota bacterium
CCATCCGTCCGCTGGATCATCACGACCCCCGGTCGCGGATTGCGGCCGTCGATGCCGGATGGCCAGTTCGATCCCATCGGCACGCGCCTGAGCTGCTCAATCGGCTGGCCGTTGCGGTCGCGCAGGGCAAAGGCCTGGAACTCCTCCGCCCCATCGCGCCGGGCGCCATGGTCTTCGCCGGGGTGCTGAACCGCCAGAAACAGGGTGGCCTCCTCGGCATCGAAGCAGGGGCCGCACAATTCGCACTCCATGGGTCCTGTGGCAAACAGCAGGGCCTGCCCCGCCAGGGGGCCGCGCCGGGGCAGCACCCAGCAGGCGTTGTTGCCGAAGATGTCCAGGGCTGCGCTGCTGGTGGAGCGGTCGGTCACCATCCAGAGGGTGCCGCCGCGATCCACCGCCAGGTTGTCGGGGTTGGAGAAGCCCATGCCCCCCTGCCAGGGGGTGCCGCCGGTGGCCACCATCCGCCAGCGGAATGTGCCCCCGGCGCGATCCGGTTCGGCCGGTGTGTCACTGAGGCGCATGACCCAGCCATAGGGCCAGCTGGTTTGCCCTGCGGGGCCACGGAAGATGGCGGGATCGGCCCGCTCGCTGCCATCGCTGCCCCCGGCCGTGAAGCTGATCAGCAGGTCGCCTGTTTCGGGGTCGATGTCGGTGTCCTCCGGCCGTGCCGCCGGCGTGGCGCCGATGGCATTGGCGGCCAGGTGCGCATCGATCAGGATCGCCCCCTGCTGGCCGTCGCCGCTGCCGGGGTAGAGGTCGCCGAGGGTGGCAAAACGCCGGCAGTAGTCGATCACCGCCGCATCGCTCGCGAGGCTGCTGGATCCCGGTTGGCTGCGGTCGGTGTGGGGCACCACAACCGCCTGGGGCTCGCCATCCACCGCCAGCGTGCTCGGACGCCGGGGATTCACGGCGGTGGCAGGGTCCAGGGCGATCCAACGGCCCTGGCCATCGGGGCTGAGTTGGGCCACCTCCAGGCGGCCCCGCCCGAACAGCCGCGAGTTGCGGGGATCCTGCGGATCCCCCACCCGCTCGGCACTGACAAAGCGGTAGACGTGGCCGCCGTGGCGATCACAGCCGGAATACACCACCAGCGGTTCTCCCCGGCGGGCGCGAACCGCCACTGCCTCATGGCGGAATCGCCCCAGCCAGCTGTGCTTCACCGCCGCCTGCTCAGGGCGGCGGGGATCCAGCTCCACCATCCAGCCGTACTTGTTGCCGGCCAATCCAAAGGGGTTGCCCAGTCCCTCCAGCCTCGCCCCATCGAACCGGAACGGTCGCCGCGACGGCGCGGGGGAGGAGCCGTCGGCGTAGACGGCCTCCACCACGTGGGTTTGGAAATTCTCCTCCGCCGAGAGAACCGTGCCCCAGGGGGTCTGGCCGCCCGCGCAGTTGGCAAAGCTGCCGATCACCGCATCCGCGAGGCCATCGTTGTAGCCGAGCCGTTGCCGGCGCCGGAACACCGCGGTGGCCGGGCCGCTCACCCCCAGGCGCTGCTGCGGCTGGCGCCAGCCGCTCAGCCCGGTGATGCGCCGGTCGAGCCGGCCGGCGGTGTGGCGCCAGCGCCCATCGGCCTGGCGCTGCAGGGTGGCCACACCGATGCCCTGATCCATCAGGGCCGCCTCCGCCACGGCAATCACCAGGGGGCGGAGCGGATCGTCGCTTGCCAGTGCAGCCAGATCCACGGCGCCGCCACGTTCACCCAATGCCGCCTGCAGCTGATCAAAGGGAAGGGTTTGGCCGGTGACTTCGCTGTACCCCGCACACCAGGTGCGGCCGCTGATGTATTCGAAGTTGATGGTGAGCAGGGCCTGATCCGCTGCCAGCGGTTGGAAGGCCAGGTAGTCGTTGTTGAAGCCCACCCGGCCGTCGCCGAGCGGATCTCCCCAGCTCAGCACCAGTTCGGCGCGGTACCCCTCTGGCACCACCACCCGGTCGTCGATGGCGATGCGCCGGTAGTGCTGTTGTTGCTGCGCGGCGCTGAGCCCATCGGTGGGCAAGGGAATGGGGCCCCGCAACGGGGGGAAGGGGCGCGTCGCTAGCGCCGGCCTGCCGGAGCCCCGCCGCGCCTGCGCCAGAGCCGGCGCGGCGCTCGCCCCCAGGGTCACCCCCAGCAATTGGATCAACAGCGTGCGGCGATTCATGGGTGGTCCAGGCAGGCTTGCGGTGGGTTGGGGATCAGCAGCGCCAGGCGGCTGCTCTGCAGGGGGTTGAGGTTGTCATCACTCACCAGCAGCAGGCTGGGGCCGCCGTTGGCTTGGGGTGGCCCCAGGGCCAGCCCCTCCCAGTTTTCGGGGGTCAGCCCGGCCTGCTGCAGGTCCCAGATCTGCAGAGGTGATGCCACGCCACCCGGCTGGGGCAGGGGGTAAAGCGCCAAGCGGTTCTCCCAGCTCTGGGGCGGGGAATACCGCCGCAGCAGGGCCAGCAGCCGGGGCGGTTGCCCGGCCCGCCGCGGCAGGGCCAGCAGGTCGGTGAGGCTCCACGGCTCCGGGCCCGGCAGTTGCAGCGACCCCTGGGGGCTTGCCTGCGGTTCTGCGGCGGCTGGCCGGCCAGCCGGCCACCACCAGCGCAGCAGGCGCACCTGGCCATCGGGATCCTGGAGCAAGGGCCGCTCGGCCGCCATCAACAACTGCAGCGGCTCCCCCGGGGCACTCAGCCGCGTCAGCGATTCGGGGCCGGCGTTGCTCGCCAAGCCCAGGCCTGGGGCCGCCTGCCAGGCCGCGGGGAGCGGCACACGCTGCAACGGGCGCCCATCCCGGCGGTTCACCCGCAGCAACAGGGCGGGCCGGTCGGCGGTGCGGCGGCCCTCACTGGCGATCCACAGCTGATCCCCTGCTAGCACCAGGCCTTCCCCATCCAAGGCCTCGCCGCCCGTGCTGCCGATGGGCCGCTGCAACAGCAGACGAGGTGCCGACCGTTGGCCGGGCAGTGTCCAGGCGCTGAGCTCCGCCTGCGGCAGATCGCTGAGCAGCCAGATGCGCCCCTGCTGGGGCTCGTGAGCGATGGCGGAGAACCCACCGATGGCCTCCCCGCTCGGGCCCTGCCGCGGCAGGGGCTGCTCCCATTGCAGCGTCCAACCCAGCGGCGCTGCACAAGCTTGGGCTGCGATCCATCCCGCCGTGAGCAGAGCCGTCAGCGCTGGCATGGCACCAGGCGGCAGTCGATGCGGTAGCGCTGCAGCTCCCGCGTCAGCAGGTCAGCCAAGTCAGCGTCGAGGGGGGCGCTCTGGTGCCACTGGCCATCCAGCCATCCCTGCAGGGCGCCTGGGGGTAGCCCCAGGAAGCGGGCCAGGCACTGCTGCACCGCAAAGCCGTCGTGGCGATGGCCTGATCCCCGCAGTTCCAATCGCCAGTGCGCTGGCTCAAGCCGGCCGGCCTCCACGCGGCGCAAGCTTTCCAGATCCGCCAACACGGTGAGTTCATCGCCGGCGTGCACCTGCCACTCCAGCGGTGGGATGGGGGTGAGCTGGCCGGTTCGAGCGCGCTGCAGCGTGAGCACATTGAGCCCGTAGCCGTTCTCCAGCCGCGCCACGGTCATGCCGGTGAGAGGGTCGCCATCACTGAGTTGGTAGCGCACCACCAGTCGGTTGACGCCCCGCACCCGCACCACCCGCTCCACCCGCTCCCCAAAGGCGGTGGCCACCACCGCATCGGCGGCAATGTCCATGCCGGAGATCACCGACATCCCCCCCATCAAGCTGCCGAGCTGGTCGCTGGCGGCCATGGCGTGGGCCAGCACCGCTAGGCGTGCGCGAGGTTGATGCTGTTGCCCCTCCAACACCACCTGCATGTTGGACAGCAGGTTGTTGGAGAGGGCGGCAATGCCCACCAGCTCGGTGTGCCGAAGGCCCTGCAGCCGTTGGCGGAGGCCCGCCAGCCCCTGGTTCAGGTCGCAGCTCTGCACGCCGATGCCTTCACTCGCCATCAGCACCGTGAGCGGCTCGGCGAGGTCGCCCGCCTCCACCAGCAGCACCTGGCGGCTCCCCCGCCGCGGCCGCTGGGGCCGTTGCAACCCCAGACGGTTGGAGAGCAGCCGCTCCAGGATCACTGCCACCAGGCAGGAGGTCAGCACTGTGCCCATTAGGGCGTAGACCAGCCCCAAGCTGAGCTGCAGCTGCGAGGGCTGGCTGAGCAGGTTGAGGGGGTCGATGTATTCGCCTTTCAGCAGCCCCAGGGTCACCACCAGGCCCCCCTGCCAGTGCCGTCCGTCGCTGAACAGCAGCACACCCAGGCCCAGGGCCGCCAGCCCCAGCCCCAGGGCCAGCGCCATCGGCTGGCTGAGGGGGCGGCGCCGCCGTAACCACGACAGGCCCTCCCAGCCCTGAGGGCGCGGCCAGCGCCAACGGCCCTGGCGTTGGGCGCTGGGGTGGCTGTGGGCGGGCCGGGTGCGCATGGCGATGCGCAACCCCTGCGCTTCGGGATCTTGGCTGCGCAGGCCTCGGCTGGGGCCCGATGGTGAGCCGACCTCGCCGTTCATCAGCACCACCGTGGATTCCCCCTTGGCATCACCGGCGCCGGCGGTGAGCTGCGTGATCGAGACGTCGGGGTGGAGAGCCGCCGCCAGGGCCGCGGCCGTGAGCATCAGCGGGTTCACCACGGCGAGCCTGGGGAGCCGTTGCTCCAGCAGGTGCCCCAGGCTCTGTTCCTGGCCGCCGGCCCGCACCACCAATTCGGCATCCGGGTTGAGCAGCCGCACCTGCAGGGCGGCCTCCAGATTCACCTGGCTGTCTTGGCTGAGCAGCAGCACCGCCCGGCAGTTCTCCACCCCAGCCCGTTTCAACACCGCCGCCTGGCGCATGTCTCCCAGGACCAGCCGATCCTGAAAGGCTCGCTCCAGTTCCGGACTGCGCCAAACCGGTTGATGCAGATCCACCCCGGTGAGCGGAACGGCGAACCCCAACAGGCGCTCCAGGCACGCCTGTCCCAGGGCGCCGAGGCCGCAGATCAGCAGGGCGTCCGCCCCATTCGGAGCGCCATGGCTCGGGTCGGCAGGCAAGGGGCCTGGCTCCATGGCATCAACCGTAGGCATCGTCGACGCCCGTGTCCTTCACCGTCCCTTCATCGAAGCGAGCCACCATGACCCCATCGGATGGTTCACGATGGACATCTCGGCCCTGCACACGATCCAGGCCCTGGCGAGCAGCATCGCCGTGCGCCGTCTGCAGCCCCTGCAGACCCTCTATGAAGCTGGCGTTGCTGGCGACAGCATCTTTTGCATCCTTTCCGGCACCATCCAACTCACCTGGGAGGGTGGCGGCCAGGAGTGCTTTGAAGCGGGACAGGTGTTTGGCGTGGGGGCCCTGGTGATGCCCGATCACCGGCGCCATGCCACCGCCCAGGCGATGACGGCCTGCGAAGTGCTCGAGATGAACCGCGAAGAATTCCTGTTTGCCGTGCAGGAATCGCCGATGTTCGCCGTGGAGTTGCTGGCGTCCCTGGAGCAACGCTTGCGCCGCTCCCAGCAGGGTGATCACGAGCTCTAGCGGCGGCTGCCGGTCCAGTCTTCAAACCAGCCCCGCCGCCAGAGCATCCCTGTCTGGATCGTGGCGATTGCCCCCATCAGCAGCAGGGAGGCGATGTAGCCATAGCGCCAATCCAACTCCGGCATGTTGGTGAAGTTCATGCCGTAGATGCCGGCAATGAAGGTGAGCGGGGCAAAGATCGTGGACACGATCGTGAGCGTTTTCATGATCTGATTCATGCGGTTGCCGCTGCTGGCCATGTGGGCTTCAGTCACGGCATCGCACTGGTGGCGCAGGATTTCGCAGCTCTCGAAGATCTGCTCCACGTTCTGGGCCATCTCTTGAAACCCCAGCAGGCCGTCGGGGCCCATCACCGGTTGGTTCTGCCGCAGGAACAGCAGGATCTGATGGCGCAAGGGCCACAGCTGCTGCCGGATCCGGCGCAGGTTGGCGCGCAGCTGGTACGTGCGGTTGAGCACCCGTGGCCGAGGGTCCCGCAGGGCGGCCTCTTCGAGGTCATCCAACCGGCTCGCCATCTGCTCCAGCATTGGAAAGATGCCATCCAGCAGATGGTCCACCAGGTAGTGCAGCAGGTCGTCGAGGTCCTCTGCGGTGGCCGCTGGGCTTTTGCTCAGCAGCCAATCGGTGAGCGCCGGGAACGTCTCTGGGCTCGGCGCCTCTTCGATCGAGATCAGCACCCGCCGCGTCAGCACCATGCTCACCTGGTCGCTCACCAGATTGAGTGGGTCAACGGCGAAGCGCAGCCGGTGCACCACCAGGGCGATCACCTCGCCGAGGGAATCCACCCGTGGCGCCTGCGGGGTGTCGAGCACCAGCGGAGCAAACACCTCGGGCACGTCGCAGGCCGCCAGGATCGAGGCGATGCGGTGGGGTTGGCCGATGCCGCAGATGCGAATCCAGAGGGGTGAGCCCGCCGCAATGAGGGCCTGCAGTTGCTCAAGGCTGAGCTGGCGGTGCAGCACGCTGCCCTGGGGTTCCAGCACCACCGCCGAGAGGGTCGTGTTGGCACGGCCATCCGCCAGATAGAGGCTG
Source organism: Cyanobacteriota bacterium (assembly GCA_041157425.1). Classification (GTDB taxonomy): domain Bacteria; phylum Cyanobacteriota; class Cyanobacteriia; order PCC-6307; family Cyanobiaceae; genus Vulcanococcus. The sequence continues at coordinate 6,512 of JBEBCX010000022.1, forward strand.
GTGGGCATCTGCCCTGGCCTGTCCTCCAACCTGCGGGAGTCCAGCGATCCGGGTGTGGGCCTCAACTGAGGCAGGCTCTGCATGCATCTCGACCCCAGCACCTCGACGCTAGGCAGCGTGGCGTGTGGGAACAACGTCGGGTTGCAGACATCAACCCGGTGTTGCCCATCACAGCTGAGCACCACCGGTTGTAGTGAAGTGAATCACCTTGACTTGAGACCATGGCATCCATCCGCCTGTGGATCTCCCCGGTGATCTCTTGCCTGGCGATTCAGGCCGTGTGGTTCGCCATGGTGCAGGTCATCGATCTCAAGCTTCTCTACCAATCCGGCGGCCAGAGCGTTCTTAGTTTGAACGCAGAATTGCTGCAATCCGATGCACGCAAAGACCGGAACCGGGGCTGAAATTGATGACCTCGAGCGCCTGCGCGATTGGCTGATTTCGCTGGCGCAGGGCAGCCCTCTTCGTGCCGCACCGCTGCCTGATCACGGCGATCCGGTGCAAGCCGAGCGTTGGCAGGAAGGCCTCAAGGCGCCGGGAGAACGGCTGTCTCAGCTGTTTTTCTGAGCCCCGCTGGCCAAGGCCCTCCCCAGGGCGCCGCTCAGCTGGCGGTGGAATCGGTTGAGCTCCGGCTGCCCGATCACTCCCTCCCGCATCGGCGGGTGCAGCAGTGCTGCCTGCAGCAGCTGGAAGAGCATCAGGGCCTCTTTGGAAGAGAGGCCGATCAGATGCCTGGAGGGATCGATGGCCTGAATGGGCGTGGTCGATCCAGGCCTTAACCCGTTCTTCAATTCGGCGTCGATCTCAACCCCTCGTTCAATCCCGATATCGATGGACGTGAGCTGCACAACCTGTTGCTGTTGGCGCTGAAAGTAGCAGCCTGCCGATCTCTGTAACGACATAACCCTTCCTTAACTTGAACGGTGGTGGCTTGCCTGCAAAGTGCTGCCTGCCTCTGTTCGCCATCTGTGACGACGGCTTTGGATCAGCCCTCGCCGGAGGCGTCGATCGGTGGGTATGCCGCCGCCCTCATCCAGGGGCGCCTACGCCGGCTGGTGGCCCTGCAGGCGGAGGTGCTGGCGGATCAGCACCAGGAACCGCTGCACCAGATGCGGGTCACCTGCCGCCAGTTGCGCGCCACCCTGCAGCAGTTCGCGCCGGCGCTGACCCTGCCGGATCCCGCCGCCGCCGAGCGGCTGGCCAAGGTGGGGCGCCGTCTCGGCTGCCGCCGCGACCTCGATGTGCTGCAGCAGCGCCTTGAGCACGGCTTTGGCCCGCTGCTGCCGCAGAAGGAGGCGGAAGTGCTGCGCAAGTTGCTCAAGCAGCTGCGCCGTGAGCGCAAGCTGGCCTTCGAGGCCGTGGAGGAGGGGCTCAAAGGCCGTCGCTATCTCAAGCTGCTGGCCCAGCTGCAGGGGTGGTTGCGACAGCCCCAGTTCACCCCCTTGGGCGAGCAGCCCATGCGGGCCTGGTGGGGTGAGTTCTGCCATAGCGCCCTCCATGGCCTGGTGCTGGAGCCCGGCTGGCAGGTGGAGCAGCCCCGTGGCCCCCAAGCGCAGCTGCAGCTGCATCAGCTGCGCAAACGCCTGAAGCGATCCCGCTACGGCCTCGCCAACCTGGAGCCGCTGCAACCGGATGCCCTGGCCCCCTGGCTGGAGCGGCTGCGGGCCATGCAGCGCCACCTTGGTGAGCTGCATGATCTGCAGCTGCTGGATCAGGCCCTGCACCGGCAGTTCCACGATGCCCCCGATCGGGTGGCCCCCTGCCTCTGCAGCCTGCTGCTGGAGGCCCGTGACCAGGCCTGGCAGGCGTGGCGCCAGCAGGCCGATGGGCTGCTCACCGCCGCCGGGCGCGACGCCCTGCAGCGCTTGCCCCTGGAACCCGCAGCGGGCTAACCAACCCTTAACCGGGCGACTACCCGGGCTTGGTTGTGGCCTCGGTGATGCTCCATACAGTCCGGCGAACCCCACCGCACAGCGGACCATGGTGTTCACCCCCAACCGCCCCCAGGGTTTTCGCTCCTCCCTGGAGGAGACCTTCCAGCGCCGCGACCTGGTGCACCTCAGCGCCGGCAGCAAGGTGCCCCTGCTGCGCAACCACGTGTGGCTCGTGGCCCGCGGCATGGTGAAGCTGGGTTGCATGAATGAGCAGGGGGAGGATCTGCTGCTGGCCCTGGCGGGCCCCAACGAACCCTTCGGCGAGCCGTTCACCAACCTCGACCTGTACGAGGCCACGGCCCTGTGCGACACCGATCTGCTCTGCCTCTCCCTGGATGAGGTGGAGGCGACCCCCCATCTGGCCGTGACCCTGATGAAGGCCCTCACCAGCCGCATGCGCCAATCGGAGGCCCTGATCGCCCTGCTGGGCCTGCGCCGCATCGAGGATCGGGTGCGCGGCTTCCTGGAGCTGCTGGCGGAGGAATACGGCCAGCCCTGCGAGCGGGGCCTGCGGCTCAACCTGCGCCTCACCCATCAGGACATCGCCAGCGCCCTGAGCACCACCCGCGTCACCGTGACCCGGGTGCTGGGGATGCTGCGGGATGAAGGCTGGCTGCACCTGGATGACCAGCGTCAGCTGGTGGTGGGCCACCTGCCGGCTCGCTGATCAGGCGGGCCTCGGCAGCAACAGCTCCAGCACGGCCCCCCCGTCCGGGTGGTTGGAGGCCCGCACCAGCCCCCCTTCCGCCGAGGCGATCTGCTTCACGATCGCCAGCCCCAAGCCGCTGCCGCTGCGGCGGCTGCGGGCCCGGGCCGGATCACCGCGGTAGAAGCGCTGGAACATGCGCTCCAGGTCGGCGTCACTGAGGCCGGGCCCCCGGTCGCGCACTTCGATCAAGCACCAGCGATCCCGCTGGGTGAGCGTCACGTCGATGCTGCTGTCGTCGGGGCTGTAGTGCAGCGCGTTTTCCAGCAGGTTGAGCAGCGCCTGGTGCAACCGGCCGGCATCCACCAGCGCCAGCCGGGCCTGGTCGCGCCCGGGGCTCACCGCCAACCGCACCCGCCGCTCCTGGGCCTGGGGTTCCAGGGTGGCCCACACGCTGCCGAGCACATCGCGGGGATCGAGCGCCGCCGCCGCGTTGGTGCCGTCGTCGGGGGCTGCATTGTCGAGCCGGGTGAGCTCCAGCAGATCGCTCACCAGCACCTGCAACCGCAGCAGTTCCCGTTGCAGCCGCTCCACCAGCACCATCTGGCGGCCGGTGGCGCCCGTGGCCAGGCTGTCGCCCACCAGCATCAAGGCGGTGAGCGGTGTTTTCAGCTCATGGGCCACATCGCTCACCCAGCGCTCCTGGGCTTGGAGCTGCGTGTCGAGCAGGTTGGCGTCCTGCAGCACCAGGCCCACCCAGCCGCCCTGCCCCGGCAGCACCCGCAGATCCAGCTGGCTGGGGCCAACCCCCCAGCGGCCCCGCTGGGTGATGCCCTTGCTGCGGGTCAGTTCAATCAGATGCAGCACCTCATCCCCGGGCTCGAGGCTGGCCAGGGCCAGGCCGTTGAGCCCCGAGCCCAGCTCGCTGTGCAGCAGGGTTTCAGCCCGGGGGTTGGCGCTGGCGATGCGGTCGTCGGGGGCGATCGCCAGCCAGCCTTGGGGCAGGGCATCGATCCACTCCCGCAGCTGTTGATCGCTCGGGCCGCTCTGGGGCGATGGGCTGCGGCGGCGCGGCGTTGGCCGCCGCCCGCGCCAGCTCCACCCCACCACCAGGCCGGCGGCGGCCGTGATCAGGGGCAGGCTGTGGCTGAGGCCGGAGCTCAAGTGTTCAGCCGAAGCGGTAGCCGAAGCCTCGCACCGTCACCAGCTGGCTGGGGGTGGAGGGGTTGTCTTCGATCTTTTCGCGCAGCCAGCGGATGTGCACATCCACGGTTTTGCTGTCGCCGATGTAGTCGAGCCCCCACACCTGCTCGATCAGCTGCTCGCGGCTGAACACCTTGCGGGGGTTCTGCATGAACAGCTCCAGCAGCTTGTACTCCTTGGGGGAGAGCTTCAGCTCAAAGCCGCCGCGGGTCACCCGGCACTCCCCGGGGTACAGGCAGAGGTCGCCCTGCTCCAGGTTGGCGGTGGGGGTGGTGCCGTGCCCCTGGCGCCGCAGCAGCGCCCGGCAGCGGGCCACCAGCTCGCGCATGCCGAAGGGTTTGATCAGGTAATCGTCGGCCCCCACCTCCAGGCCCAGCACCCGGTC
>JBEBCX010000023.1:0-10518 GCA_041157425.1 Cyanobacteriota bacterium
GGGCGGCCCACAGCGCCGCCCCCGGAACAACCCAGCGCCTCATTGGTTGAGCTTGAGCACCGCCATGAAGGCCTCCTGGGGCACCTCCACCTTGCCCATCGCCTTCATGCGTTTCTTGCCCTTGGCCTGCTTCTGCAGCAGCTTCTTCTTGCGGGAGATGTCACCGCCGTAGCACTTGGCGAGCACGTCCTTGCGCATCGCACTGATGCTTTCGGAGGCGATCACGCGGCTGCCGATGGCCGCCTGAATCGGGATCTTGAACTGCTGCCTGGGGATCAACTCCTTGAGCTTCTCCACCAGCCCCTTGCCCACGTTGTAGGCCTTGTCGCGGTGCACGATCGTGGTGAGCGGATCGGCCTTCTCGGCGTTGATCAACACGTCGAGGCGCACCAGGTCGTTTTTGCGGTAGCCGATCAGGGAGTACTCCATCGAGGCGTAACCCTTGGTGCGGCTCTTCATCTGATCGAAGAAGTCGGTCACCACCTCCGCCAGCGGCATTTCGTAGTGGAGGGTCACCCGGTCGGTGGTGATGTACTTCATGTCGATGAACTCACCCCGGCGCTCCTGGCAGAGCTCCATCAACGTGCCGTTGTAGGTGTTGGGGGTGTAGATCTCGAGCTTCACGTAGGGCTCTTCGATCGATTCGCGCTTCTGGGGATCCGGCAGGGTGGCCGGGTTGTCCACCATCAGGCTGCTGCCGTCGATCATGTTCACCTGGTAGATCACCGAGGGGGCGGTGACAATCAGGTCGAGGTCGTATTCGCGCTCCAGGCGCTCCTGCACGATCTCCATGTGCAGCAGCCCCAGGAAGCCGCAGCGGAAGCCGAAGCCCATGGCGCTGCTGGTTTCCGGCTCGTACTTGAGGGCCGCATCGCTGAGCTGCAGCTTGTCGAGGGCTTCGCGCAGGTCGGGGTACTGGTCGGCGTCGGTGGGGAACAGGCCGCAGAACACCATCGGCTTGGCCTCGGTGTACCCGGGCAGGGGCTCGGCGGCCGGATTGCTCACCAGGGTGATCGTGTCGCCCACACGGGCATCGGCCACCGCCTTGATCGACGCCGCCAGGTAGCCCACCTCCCCCGCATGCAGGCTGTCCACCTGGCGCTGGTCGGGGGCCATCACCCCCACTTCATCGAGCTCATAGGTTTTCTTGCTGGCCATCAGCAGCACCTTGTCGCGCTTGCTGATCGAGCCCGAGATCACCCGGAAGTACACGATCACGCCCCGGTAGGGGTCGTAGTAGGAGTCGAAGATCAGGGCCCGGAGGGGCTCCTCCACCCGATCGGGCGGCGGCGGCACCCGATCCACCACCGCCTGCAGGATGTCCGGCACCCCGAGGCCGGTTTTGGCGGAGCAGGGGATGGCATTGGAGGTGTCGAGGCCGATGATCGCCTCGATTTCCTCGCTGATGCGCTCGGGATCGGCTCCGGGGAGGTCGATCTTGTTGAGAACGGGGATGATCTCCAGGTCGTTCTCGATCGCCAGGTAGACGTTGGCCAGGGTCTGCGCTTCCACCCCCTGGCTGGCATCCACCACCAGCAGCGCCCCCTCACAGGCCTGCAGCGAGCGGCTCACCTCATAGGAGAAGTCGACATGCCCAGGGGTGTCGATCAGGTTGAGGATGTAGGTCTCGCCGTCGGCCGCCTTGTATTCCATGCGGGCGGCCTGGAGCTTGATCGTGATGCCCCGCTCCCGCTCCAGTTCCATGTTGTCGAGGAACTGCTCCTGCATGTCGCGGGCCGCCACGGTGCCCGTTTCCTGCAGAAGGCGATCGGCCAGGGTCGATTTGCCGTGGTCGATGTGGGCAATGATGCAGAAATTGCGGATCCGTGAGGCGGGAACGTCGGTCATTCGCGGCTGATTACGAAGGGTGCTCCCGGCTCGGGACAGGGGATCCCGTTGGATTGATCCTAGGGAGACGCCCCGGGTGCCCCGACCCATCTCCACCGTTGCTAGCTCGGGAGGGTTCCTGAGCCGAGCCCATGGCCCACACCGGCACGGTGGTCTGCCTCCATCAACGGCCCCTGGCCGTGTTCGCCAGCCCCGGGCGTTACGTGCAGGGGCCGGGGGCAACCCATGAGCTGGGGAGCGAGCTGCGGCGTTTGGGGCTGAGCGGACGGGTGCTGTTCATCGCGGGGGGAACCGCCCAACGGCAGCTGGAGCCGATCTGGCAGCGGGAGCTGCCGCCGCTGGGGCTGGAGCCGCTGGTGCTGCCCTTCGGCGGTGAATGCAGCGAGGCGGAAATCCAACGCCTGGTGGCCCAGGGACAATCCTGCGCCGCGGTGGCGGTAGTGGGGGCCGGAGGCGGCAAGGTGTCGGACACCGCCCGGGCCGTGGCCGACGAGCTGGCGTTGCCGGCGATCATCACGCCCACGCTGGCCAGCACCGATTCTCCGTGCAGCGCCCTTTCTGTGATCTACGGAGCCGGTGGCGGCGTTGAGGGGTTTCGCTTCTACAACCGCCATCCGCTGCTGGTGCTGGTGGACACCACCGTGGTGGCCCGTGCCCCCAAGCGGCAGCTGGTGGGGGGACTGGGGGATGCCCTGGCCACCTGGTTTGAGGCCCGCACGGTGCGGGCCAGTGGCCGGCACACCATGGTGGGCGGCCTGCCCAGCACCACCGGCACGGCCCTGGCCAAGCTCTGCTGCGAGATCCTGCTGGCGGATGGCCCCGCCGCCTGCGCGGCGGTGGACGCCGGAGCCAGCACCCCGGCACTCGAACGGGTGGTGGAGGCGAACAACCTGCTCTCGGGCCTGGGCTTTGAGAGCGGTGGTCTGGCGGTCGCCCATGCCGTGCACAACGGCATCACCGAGATTCCCAGCAGCCACCGCTGCATCCATGGAGAGAAGGTGGCCTTTGGCCTGCTCACCCAGTTGGTGCTGGAGGGACAGCCCCAATCCGAAATCCTGGAGATCCTGCGCTATCAGAAAGCTGTGGGGCTTCCGATCACCCTGGCGGAGGTGGGCGTGGATGCCACCAACACCGAGCAGTTGCGCACCATCGCCGAACGCAGCGTGATCCCGGGTGAATCGAGCCACAACGAACCCTTCACCGTCAGCGCAGACGCGGTGATGGACGCCTTGAAGGCCGCCGATCAGCTGGGGCGTCAGCTCCACTAGCCGGTTCCTAAGCTCAGTCCATCGCGGCCGATCACACGGGAGAGCCCATGAGCACCGACACCCCCACCCAACCCCAGGACCAGGCGGCTGCCGCCACCGAGGCCAGCGACCCCCGCGCCCTCACCATCGAAAACGTGGAGCGCACCCTCGATGAGCTGCGCCCCTACCTGATGGCCGACGGCGGCAACGTGGAGGTGGTGGAGATCGACGGGCCGATCGTGAAGGTGCGGCTGCAGGGCGCCTGCGGCTCCTGCCCCAGCAGCACCATGACCCTGAAGATGGGCATCGAACGCAAGCTGCGGGAAGCCATTCCCGAAGTGAGCGAAGTGGTGCAGGTGCTCTGAGCCCTGGCCCCTAGGCTCGGGCCCAGACGACACCTGGGCCCGTGCTCGACCAGCGGCTGCTGCGCGACAACCCCGAGCTGATCAGCCAGCAACTGGCCCGCCGCGGCCTCACCCTTGACCTCAGCGGCCTGCAGCAGCTGGCGCTCCAGGGGCGCGACCTGGAGGAGGAGCGCAGCACCCTGCAGGCGGAGGGCAACCGCATCGGCAAGGAGGTGGGCCTCAAGATCAAGGGCGGCAGCGCCCCGAACGGCCCCGAGGTGCAGGAGCTGCGCGACCAGGGCAACCGCATCAAGCAGCGGGTGGCGGCGCTGGAGGAGCAGGAAAAGGGGCTCGAGGCCCAGCTGCGGGAGCAGCTGCTCACCCTGCCCAACCTGCCGGCGGCCGAAGCCCCCGACGGCCGCGACGAGCGCGACAACGTGGAGGTGAAGCGCTGGGGCACCCCGCGCACCGCCGCTGAGCACGAGGAGCTCGAGGAGCACTGGCAGATCGCCGAGCGGCTGGGGCTGTTTGAAGCGGAGCGCTCCGTGCGCATCGCCCAGAGCCGTTTCGTGACGCTGCTGGGGCAGGGGGCGCGGCTGGAGCGGGCCCTGATCAACTTCATGCTCGACCTGCACGGCGGCAAGGGTTACCGCGAGGTGCTGCCGCCGATCCTGGTGAACAGCGCCAGCCTCACCGGCTCCGGCCAGCTGCCCAAATTTGCCGAGGAGAGCTTCCGCTGCGCCGAAGACGACCTCTGGCTGACCCCCACCGCCGAGGTGCCGGTGACCTCCCTGCACCGCGATGAGGTGATCCCGGCGGAGCAGCTGCCCCTCAAATACGTGGCCTACACCCCCTGCTTCCGCCGCGAAGCGGGCAGCTACGGCCGCGACACCCGCGGCCTGATCCGCCTGCACCAGTTCAACAAGGTGGAGCTCTATTGGTTCTGCCACCCCGAGCACTCCGCCGCGGCGCACCAGCAGATCACCGCCGATGCCGAAGCGGTGCTGGAGGCCCTGGAGCTGCCCTACCGCACCATTGAGCTGTGCACGGGCGACCTCGGCTTCTCGGCCGCCCGCACCTACGACCTGGAGGTGTGGCTGCCGGGGGCGGGCGCCTTCCGCGAGATCTCCAGCTGCTCAGTGTGCGGCGACTTCCAGGCCCGCCGCTCGGCCATTCGCTTCAAGGAGAGCAAAGGCACCCAGTTGCTGCACACCCTCAACGGCAGCGGGCTGGCGGTGGGCCGCACCATGGCGGCGCTGCTGGAAACCGGCCAGCAGAGCGATGGCTCGGTGCGGTTGCCCCAGGCGCTGGTGCCCTACTTCGGCTCCGACCGCATCAGCCCCAGCGTCTGATCGCTGCGGCGGCGCCACTGGGCCAGCTGCTCGGGATCGCGGCCCAGATCCGCCCCCCAGGCGGGGATCAGCCGCTGCAGGCGCTCCCCCCAGGCGGGGCTGGCCAGCCGCTGGGGCCAGCAGCGCTGCAGCACCTCAAGCATGATCTCCACGGCGGTGGAAGCCCCGGGGGACGCCCCCAGCAACGCCGCCAGCGAGCCATCGGCGCTGCTCACCACCTCGGTGCCCATCTGCAGGCAGCCGCGGCCCTGGAGCTGCTTGATGATCTGCACCCGCTGGCCGGCCACCGCCAGCTGCCAATCCTCGGCCCGGGCCTCGGGCAGAAACTGGCGCAGGCTCTGCAGGCGCTGGGCTGGGGTTTGCAGCACCTGCCCCAGCAGATAGCGCACGAGATCCAGGTTTTCGGCCCCCGCCTGCAGGCTGGGCAGCAGGTTGTAGGGGGTCACGGAGCGCCCCAGATCCAGCAGGGAGCCGCTCTTGAGAAAACGGGTGCTGAAGCCGGCATAGGGGCCAAACAACAGGGCCCGTTGGCCATCGATCCAGCGGGTGTCGAGGTGGGGCACCGACATCGGCGGAGCGCCCACCGCCGCCTTGCCGTACACCTTGGCGTCGTGGGCGGCGATCACCTCCGGATTGCGGCACACCAACCACTGTCCGCTCACCGGGAAGGCCCCATAGACGCGGGCCTCGGGAATCCCGGAGCGCTGCAGCAGCGGCAGGCTGCCGCCACCGGCCCCCAGGAACACAAACGGGGCCTCAAAGGTCACCGCCTCGCCGGTGGCCGTGCGGGCCTCCACCCGCCAACCGGCACCGCCCCGCTCCAGCTGGCGCACCGCATGGCCCAGGCGCACATCCACCCCCTCCAGCAGGGCGCGGGTGAGGGCGCCGAAGTTGATGTCGGTGCCGCGGGCCACGCGGGTGGCCGCCAGGGGTTGATCGAGGCTGCGGCCGGCCATCACCAGGGGCATCCAGGCGCGCAGCTGCTCGGGATCGGTGCTCCAGGCCATGTCGGCGAACTGGGGCGTGGCCACCAGGGCCCGGTGGCGCCGCTGCAGGTAGGCCACCGCCGCCTCGCCCCACACAAAGCTGAGGTGGGGCACCGGGCGGATGAAGCGGGCCGGATCCTGGAGGGCGCCCGCCTCCACCAGCGCACTCCAAAACTGCAGGCTCAGCTCAAAGGCGCCATTGATGGCCAGGGCCTTGGCGATCGGCACCGAGCCATCGGCCGCCGCCGGGGTGTAGTTGAGCTCGCAGTTGGCGGCATGGCCGGTGCCGGCGTTGTTCATGGCGGCACTGCTCTCGGCCGCCAGGGCGGGGAGGCGCTCGAGCACCACCACCTGCAGGTCGGGGTCGAGCTGGCGCAGCAACTGGGCCAGGGTGGCGCCCATGATCCCGGCCCCCACCAGCAGGGCGTCACAGCGATGCGTCATGCGGCCAGCCCCGATGCCCCCGGATGTGCTGCCAACGCTATGGCCGCCGCGGAGCCCACAATGGACGCACTTCGGGCGACAGACGGATGGGGGTGCTGACCGCCCTGGCGATCCTGGCCGGCTTGATCGTGGTGCACGAGGCCGGCCACTTCTTCGCCGCCACCTGGCAGGGCATTCGCGTCAGCGGCTTCTCCGTGGGTTTCGGGCCGGTGCTGCTGGAGCGGCAGCGCCGCGGCGTGCAGTTCGCCCTGCGGGCCATCCCCCTGGGGGGCTTTGTCTCCTTCCCCGACGACGACGAGGACAGCCCCATCCCCGCCGACGACCCCGACCTGCTGCGCAACAGGCCCCTGCCCCAACGGGCCCTGGTGATTGCCGCCGGGGTGCTGGCCAACCTGGCGCTGGCCTGGGCGGTGCTGGTGGCCCAGGGCGTGGCGGTGGGCATCCCCGCCGGCTTCAGCAGCACCCCCGGGGTGCTGGTGGCCGGGGTGCAGGGCGGCCAGGCCGCCGCCGCCGCCGGCCTGCGGGGCGGTGATCGCATCCTGGCGGTGAATGGCCAGGATTTGGGCGGCGGCCAGAGCGCCGTGGCGGCCCTGGTGGAGCAGGTGAAGGGCGCCCCCAGCCAAACCCTGCGGCTGCAGGCCGAGCGCGGCAACAACCGCCTCACCCTCAGCCTCACCCCCGCCGATGTGGGGGGCATCGGCCGCATCGGCGCCCAGCTGCAGCCCAGCGGCACCGAGAGCTTCCGGCGGGCCCAGGGGCTCGGCGAAATCCTGCACCAGGCCAACGCCGACTTCACCAGCCTCTGCCGCCGCACGGTGGAGGGGTTTCTCACCCTGGCCACCCACTTCGGTGAAACCGCCGGCCAGGTGTCCGGGCCGGTGAAGATCGTGGAGATGGGGGCGTCGCTGGCCAAACAGGGCGGCAGCAGCCTGTTCCTCTACACAGCGTTGATCTCGATCAACCTGGCGGTGCTCAACGCCCTGCCCCTGCCCCTGCTGGATGGCGGCCAGTTTGTGCTGCTGCTGCTGGAGGGCCTGCGGGGCAAGCCCCTGCCGGAGCGCTTCCAGCTGGCCTTCATGCAATCGGGCTTTGTGTTCCTGGTGGGGCTGAGCGTGGTGCTGATCGTGAAGGACACCAGCCAGCTGGCGGCGGTGCAGCAACTGCTGGGGCGCTGATCGCACGGAGCCCGCACCCCGACAAGGTACGCTGATCGATCACTGCCGAACGAGTTCAGGCCGCATGGCGAAGAAGTCGATGATTGCGCGCGACGTGAAGCGCCAGAAGCTGGTGGAGCGCTACGCCGCCAAGCGCGCAGCTCTGATGGCCGCTTTCGATGCCGCCGCCGATCCGATGGAGCGCCTGGAGATCCACCGCAAGATCCAGGGCCTGCCCCGCAACAGCGCCAAGGTGCGCCTGCGCAACCGTTGCTGGGCCACCGGCAAGCCCCGCGGTGTGTACCGCGATTTCGGCCTGTGCCGCAACCAGCTGCGCGAGCGTGCCCACAAGGGTGAACTGCCCGGCGTGGTCAAGTCGTCCTGGTGAGCCGCTGAGGCGATCTGAACCCCCAGCAAGGGCGCCTGCGGGCGCCCTTTGTTGTGTTTGGGCTGCCGCAGGCCAGATGCAACGGGGCAATCCAACCGGGCAATCCAAAAAGATTGAGACCTTTCAGGCAGTGGATCAGGGCCGGGTGCGAGAATGGCTCTTGACAACAAAAAGACATAAGCCCACGTGCAAGGTCACATTCAGTCGGTCTCCTTCGATGGTCGGGAGATCCGGCTGACCACCGGACGGTTCGCCCCGCAGGCGGGCGGCTCCGTGATGGTCGAATGCGGAGATACCGCCGTTCTGGTCACCGCCACCCGCTCCGGCGGGCGTGAAGGCATCGACTTCCTTCCCCTGATCTGCGATTACGAAGAGCGGCTCTACGCCGCCGGTCGCATCCCCGGCAGCTTCATGCGGCGCGAGAGCCGCCCCCCCGAGCGCGCCACCCTGATCGCCCGTCTGATCGACCGGCCGATGCGCCCGCTCTTCCCCGGCTGGATGCGCGACGACCTGCAGATCGTGGCCACCTGCATGTCGCTCGATGAGCGCGTGCCGCCCGATGTGCTCGCCGTCACCGGCGCCTCCCTGGCCACCCTGCTGGCCAAGATCCCCTTCCACGGCCCGATGGCGGCCGTGCGGGTGGGCCTGCTGGGCGACGACTTCGTGCTCAACCCCAGCTACCGCGAGATTGAGCGCTCCGACCTCGACCTGGTGGTGGCCGGCACCCCCGAGGGCGTGATCATGGTGGAGGCGGGCGCCAACCAGCTGCCCGAACAGGATGTGATCGAAGCCATCGACTTCGGCTACGAAGCGGTGTGCGAGCTGATCAAGGCCCAGCAGGCCCTGCTCAAGGAGCTGGGCATCGAGCAGGTGATCCCCGAGACGCCCGTCGAGAACGACACCCTGCCCAAGTTCCTGGAGAAGGAATGCGCCAAGCCCATCGGCGAGGTGCTCAAGCAGTTCAGCCAGACCAAAACCGAGCGCGACGAGAAGCTCGATGCCATCAAGGCTGAGGTGGCCGAGAAAATCAGTGGCCTCAAGGAGGGCGACGCCGTCAAGGAGGCGGTGAGCAGCAACGGCAAGGCCCTGGGCAACAGCTACAAGGCGCTCACCAAGAAGCTGATGCGCGAGCAGATCATCAAGGACGGCAAGCGCGTTGATGGCCGCAGCCTCGACCAGGTGCGCCCGATCAGCGCCGCCGCCGGTGTGCTGCCCAAGCGCGTGCATGGCTCCGGCCTGTTCCAGCGCGGTCTGACCCAGGTGCTCTCCTGCGCCACCCTCGGCACCCCGAGCGACGCCCAGGAGATGGACGACCTCAACCCGTCCACCGAGAAGACCTACCTGCACCACTACAACTTCCCGCCTTACTCCACCGGCGAAACCAAGCCGATGCGCAGCCCCGGCCGCCGCGAAATCGGCCACGGCGCCCTGGCGGAGCGGGCCCTGGTGCCCGTGCTGCCCAGCAAGGAGAGCTTCCCCTACGTGCTGCGGGTGGTGTCGGAGTGCCTGAGCTCCAACGGCTCCACCTCCATGGGTTCGGTGTGCGGCAGCACCCTGGCCCTGATGGATGCCGGCGTGCCCCTGAAGGCCCCCGTGAGCGGCGCCGCCATGGGCCTGATCAAGGAAGGCAAAGAGGTGCGGATCCTCACCGACATCCAGGGCATCGAGGACTTCCTCGGCGACATGGACTTCAAGGTGGCCGGCACCGAGAAGGGCATCACCGCCCTGCAGATGGACATGAAGATCACCGGCCTGGCGGTGAAAACCGTGGCCGAAGCGATCAACCAGGCCCGCCCGGCCCGCCTGCACATCCTCGAGAAGATGCTCGAGGCGATCGACAAGCCGCGCGACACGATGAGCCCCCACGCTCCGCGTCTGCTCAGCTTCCGCATCGACCCCGAGCTGATCGGCACCGTGATCGGCCCCGGCGGCCGCACGATCAAGGGCATCACCGAGCGCACCAACACCAAGATCGACATCGAAGACGGCGGCATCGTGACGATCGCCAGCCACGACGGTGCGGCCGCGGAAGAGGCCCAGCGCATCATCGAAGGCCTCACCCGCCGCGTGTCGGAGGGCGAGGTGTTCAGCGGTGCGGTGACCCGCGTAATCCCGATCGGCGCCTTCGTGGAGATCCTCCCGGGCAAGGAGGGCATGATCCACATCTCCCAGCTCAGCGAAGCTCGGGTGGAAAAGGTGGAGGACGTGGTGCGCGTGGGCGACCAGGTGACCGTGCGCGTGCGCGAGATCGACAACCGCGGCCGCATCAACCTCACCCTGCGGGGCGTGCCCCAGGCGGAAGACCCCGCCGCCGCGGCCCCCGAGAGCGTCTGATCAACCCGCTGGCTTGATCCAACTTTGGCCGGCCCTGCGGGGCCGGCTTTTTGTTGGCTGCCCGGCTGGGCCTACACCGCAAATCCCGGATCGATGGCCGCCATCGCGGCGGCGGCCTTGGCGCAGAGCTCGGCGTGGCTGGGGCCGTGGCTGGCGATCAGGCAGCCGGCCTGGCGGATGTCGCCGTCGTTGTAGCTGAGGGCGCGGCCATCAGCGTGGCTGAAGGCACCGCCGGCGGCGCGCAGCACGGCCTCGGGGGCAGCCATGTCCCAGTCCTTCGGGGCGCTCTTGCCGGAGAGAGAGATGTAGAGATCAGTCTCGCCACGCAGGATCGTGGCCACCTTGCCGCCGACGCTGCCGATCGCCTTGGTGTCACCCAGGGCGAGAGCATCGAGCAGCTGCTCCAGCCGTTGGTCGCGGT
>JBEBCX010000024.1:0-10326 GCA_041157425.1 Cyanobacteriota bacterium
ATAGCGCTGCATCTGCTGGTCCAACAGATCCAGCAATTCGTCATTGCGCCCCTGGAACACCATCGCCACCTGGCGCAGGGTGCGGTGGTAATCCTCCGAGCTGATCTTCTGCTGGCAAACCCCCGGGCAGCGGCCGATGTCGAAATTCAGACAGGTGCGATCGCGGTAGAGCGGTTGGGGGCGTTGCCGCAGGGGAAACACCCGCTTCACCAGCGCCAAGGTGCGGCGCAACAGCCCCACATCCACGTAGGGGCCGTAGAAGCGGTCGAGCGGTGAGCGGAAGCGGCGGCGGCGGGTGATGAAGATCCGCGGGTAGGCCTCACTCCAGGTGATGCACAGATAGGGATACTTCTTGTCGTCCTTCAGCAGCACATTGAAGTGCGGCTGGTGGTTTTTGATCAGGTTGGCCTCCAGGGCCAGGGCTTCGGCTTCGCTGTCGGTGACGATGAACTCGATCTCGCACACCTGCCGCACCATCAGGGCGATGCGGGGGCTGTGGCCGTGGCCGCCGCCGCTCTGGAAGTAGCTGCGCACCCGGTTGCGCAGCACCTTGGCCTTGCCGATGTAGAGGATGCGGTCCTCACCGTCCCGCAGCAGGTAACAACCGGGCTCAGCCGGAAGTTCCTTGAGCCGGGCCTTCAGCCGCGCCGGATCCTGCAGGAGGGGGGTCAACCGCCGTACTGCCAGCCCGTGCTGCTCAGTTCGAGGGCCGCACCATCCCTGTGCAGGGTGGCGGTTTTCACCTCCCCCACAAACACGGTGTGATCGCCGTGGGCCACCTGCCCCACCAGCTCACACTCCACGGCGCCGAGGGCGTCCTGCAGGATCGGCAACCCCAGCTCCCCCAGTTGGAAGGGGGCGGCATCGAAGCGACCGCCCACCCCTTTTTGCGGCTTGAAAAACACCGCCGCCAGGTCCTTCTGATCGGCGGCGAGCACGTTGAGGGAGAACCGTCCGCTGCGCTGGATCATGCCGTTGCTGGTGCTGTCCGCCCGCACGGCCATCACCACCAGGGGGGGCTCAAACGATCCCTGGGTCACCCAGCTGGCGGTGAAGCCGTTGACCTCATCCCCCTCCGCCACGCCGCAGATGAACACCCCATGGGGGATTTTGCGAAGGAGAACCTTCTTGGCCTCGGCGTTCAGGCTGGGGCTGGTGGCCATTGGTGTGGAACTGCTGGTTGGACTCTAGAAACCGCGGGTCAGGGTCGGCTCCTCTCCATAGGATCAGCCGATGCGCGCCCTGTACCCCGGCAGCTTCGATCCGCTCACCCTCGGCCACCTCGATCTGATCGAGCGGGGGGCCCAGTTGTTTGATGGCGTGGTGGTGGCGGTGCTGCGCAACCCCAGCAAGAACCCGTGCTTCAGCGTTGAGGAGCGGCTCGAGCAGATCCGTCGGGCCACAGGCCATCTGCCGTCGGTGGAGGTGGCCGCCTTCGATGGCCTCACGGTGGCCTTCGCCCAGCAATGCGGTGCAGGCGTGATCCTGCGCGGCCTGCGGGCCCTCAGCGACTTCGAGTACGAGCTGCAGATCGCCCACACCAACAAGAGCCTGGCACCGCGCCTGGAAACCCTGTTCCTGGCCACGGCCACGGCCCACAGCTTTTTGAGCAGCTCCGTGGTGAAGGAGGTGGCCCGTTTCGGTGGTGCCGTTGATCACATGGTGCCCACTGGAGTGGCGGAGGATCTGGCCAGGCTCTTTAATCAGGCATCCCCCGCATCGCTGTGATGTCTGAGGCTCCGCTCAGCGCCCAGGTGAGCTCCGTGCTCGATCAGCTCGATCAACTCGAGGAGATCGTGCTGGATGGCACCCGCGTTCCCTTCAGCGGCGGCCGCCTGGTGAATGAGCAGGACGCCATCGAGCTGATGGATGCGGTGCGCGAAGCCCTGCCCGGCCAGCTCAGCCAGGCCGATGCCCTGGTGCGCCAGAAGGAGGAGTTCATCGGCACCGCCCGCCAGCAGGCCGAAGAGATCCTCCAGCAGGCCAAACAACAGCGGGAGCAGCTGATCAACGCCCAGGCCGTGCGCCAGGAGGCGGAGCGGCAGGTGGCCGAGCTGCGCGATCAGGCCCGCCAGCAGTGCGAGCAGATGATTGGCCAGGCCCGTCAGCAGGTGGCCAAGGCTGAGCAGGAGCACCAGGGGCGCCTGGCCCAGCTCGAGCAGCAGTTCAGCCAGCATCGCCAGCACTTGGAGCAGGAGGCCCTGCAGCGCCGCCAACAGCTCGACCAAGAGGCGATCGAGCTCAAGCGCCAACTCACCGAGCAGCACGAGCAGGCGCGCCAGCAGAGCCTGATGGAGCTCGAAAAGATCCGCCAGGAGGCCATGCGGTTGCAGCAGAGCAGCCAGGCGGAGGCGGAGCGCGTCCAGGCCGACGCCCTGCAATTCCGGCAGCAGACCCAGCAACAGTGCGAGGCGCTGATCGCCCGAACCCGGCAGGAGGCCGCCACCGTTCAGGAGGGCGCCAACCGCTACGCCGAACAGGTTCTCGGTGAGCTGGAGGGCCGTCTACGGGAGATGGGCCAGGTGGTGGTGGCCGGACGCCGGGAACTGGTGCGGCTGCAGGCGGTGGATCCCGGCACCGCTGCGGGGCAGCAACCGCGGGGCCAGGAGCAGGCGGTGTCGCTCAACCGCGCCCGCCGTGCGGCGGAGCGGCTGCGCCGGGTCGCCGGTCAGGGTTGAGCTAGAGCGGGCACAGCCCGGGCACCAGGCTTTCCTCGAGGATCGCGCCGATGGTGCCGTTGGGGGAGCCGGCCCCGTTCGACACCAGGCTGACGTAGCGGGGGCCATCCGGGGTCTCCAGCACCCCGCTGATGGAACGCACACCGCGGATGGTGCCGGTTTTGCCGCGGAATCGGCCCTCCAGGGCGGAGCCCCGCCACAGGCTGCGCAGGGTGCCGCGCTGGCCGGCGATGGCCATGGAGGCGGTGTACTGGTGGGCATAGGGGTGCTGGGCCATGCGCAGCAGCAACGCCGCCAACAGGCGGCTGGTCACGCGGTTGCCCCGGTCGAGACCGCTGCCATCCACCACGTTGACGCCGGCCATGGGCAAGCCCTGGGCCGAGAGCCATTGCATGGCCCGCTGACGGGCCAGGGGCAGGTCCCAGCTGCCGACACCCTGGCGCAGCAGCACCTCCGCAGTGAAGTTGTGGCTGTCGGTGTTGGCCAAGCTGAGCAATCCATGCATGCCCACCGAGCGCTCCTCATGCAGCAGCTCCGCGGCCTCGCTCTGGGCTGAGGCTGCCGACACCAGGGTGATGGCGGCGCTGCCGCCCTGGCGTTTGAGTTCCTGGGACAGCAACCGTTGCAGCCGGCTGGGGGGGTTGGGCACCGCCATGTCGAGGGCGTTGCTGGTGAGCGCCAGACGGGTGATCGGGGCGCCGTAGGCCTCGTAGCGATCGCCCCATTCCCAGCCCTGGGGCCACCAACGCTGGGGGGGTTCCTCCACCAGCAGGATGCGGCCATTGCCAGAGCCCAGCGCCAACGTGGCGAAGCGGCGCAGCTGCGTGATGTCGAGGTCGGGGTCCCCCTCTCCGGTGATGCGCAGGCTGCCATCGGGTTGGCGCCACAGCCGCGTGCTCAAGCGGTAATCGGGGCCAAGCCGATCGAGGGCGATGGCGGAGCTGATCAGCTTCTGGTTGGAGGCGGGAACCCGGGGGCGGGTGCCGTTCACATCCGCCAGCAAGCGGCCACGGCCATCGGCGATGCTCACGCTCCAGACAGCCTGCTCGCCACCCACCACGGCGCGCACCCGTTGCTGGAGGGCCGGGCAGCTCACCTGGGCCTGCAGCAGGGGCAACCCCACCGGTGGCGGTGCCGCCGGCAGGGAACTGGCGGCAATGCTGGGGATCTCGGCCAGGGCTGCGGGTTGCAGCGCCGCGCCGATCAGCGCCAGGGCGGTGAGGCTCCGCTGACCCCGCACCTCAGTTGGCCCCGAGCCGCAGGCCGGTGACGGAGCCAATCACCCGGAAATTGCTGCCCTCCAACTCGATCGGGGCACCGATCTTGAGGTTCTGGTTGCCGAAGACCACCCCATCAGCCCCCTTGCGGCCCTCACCCTGGAGCACAAAGCGGGCATCGATGGTGGCGAACTGCTCCTGGTTGGGGTCGGCTGCACTCACCACCCGGCCATCGGCGAACACCGCGGAGAGTTTGCGCTGCAGGGGAATGACCTGCTTCACGGCCACCTGCCCGTGGGGTTGGTTGCGGATCACGAGGCTCACGGCACCGCTGCGGCGGGCTGCATCGATCACATCGGCGGGATTGGCCACCGGCACACCGCGCACATCCACCAGCACGGTGACCGGCTGCAGCTTGCCGGTGGCGCGGGCCACGGCACCACTCAGCTTGGGGCTCCAAATCACTCCGGCCAGGGCCAACAGCACCGCCGCTCCGGCCCCCAGATCCAACGCAGAGAGGCGGCGCGTGCGGTCAGCCATGGCGAGTCAGCAGAGCCCGGAGTGTACGGAGCCTGCGCTGGGGTAACAAGACGCGGGGCCGTTCAGGCTTGTCCTTTGGCCGCCTGTTCGAGGGCCAACAGCTGTTGCTCGGTGTCGGGCCTGGTGTCGAAGCTGGTGAGAAAGCGATAGCCGTCGGGATCGCGGCGGTACAACCCCCAGGCATCGGGATAGGCATGCCGCAGGGCCCCGTCCGCCGTGGGAATCAAGGCATAGGCCGATTGCCACTCCCCCAAAAAACCCTTGCGGCGCTCCCGGGCCACGGTGCCGATGCCCACGGCGGCATCCTCCAGCCGCCCATTCAGAAGCACCACCGGCCCGCGGTGTTGGCCGCAGGTGCGTTCCACGGCGTCGTAGTCGGCGGGGGTGGGGGCGGCGATGACCAGCACGCCATCGCTGCCGCCATCGGCCTGCTGCAGCCGCTCCAGATCCCCCACGCTGGCAATGGCTGCGGCGAGGTCCGGAGCATCGCGCTTGGCCAGGGCGGTGGCCCCCGCATCGGGGAACAACAGGCGCAGGTCCGGATGGTGGGGTTGCAGGGCAGCCGCCAGGCGCAACGCCACCGGCAGGATCCGCAACCCCTCAAACCGGAGCTCAGCGGTCCAACGGCGCCGCCCCCCCTGGCCCAGGGCCGCCTGCAGCGCTGTCAACAGCTCCGATTCAGCGGTGCGCAGGTCGGCGGGGAGCATGGTGGGGCAGCCAGTGGCGTGACCCTAGAAGCCAGGGGACGCCAGAACCCGATCGATGGCCTCCGGCAGCTGATCCAGCAGGGCATCGCCGTGCCAGGGGCCCAGGCTGATGCGCAGGCCGGCCTGGGCCTCTGCGCTGTCGTAGCCCATGGCCAACAGGGTGGGGCTGGGGCGCTGTTCGCCGCTGCTGCAGGCGGAGCCGCTGCTCACGGCGAAGCCCTGCCGCCACAGCTGATGCACCAGGGCGCGGCCCGGCAGGGGCTGCCCCAGGGGGTCGCGGACCAGCAGGCTGATGTGGTGGGGCAGCCGCGCGGCGGGCTGCTCACGGGGATCGACACCGGTGAGCTGCAGCCCTGGGTGCGCCAGCAGCCGCTGCAGCAGCCGATCGCGCAGCGGGGTGATCGGATCACGGCCTCCATGGCTCTCCAGGCGGCGGTGGCTGAGGGCCACGGCCTCCACCAAGCCCGTCACCAGGTCCACCGGTTCCGTGCCGGCCCGCAGCCCCCCCTCCTGGCCGCCTCCCCCCAACAGGGGAGCCAGGGCAACGCCATCGCGCAGCAGCAGGGCGCCGATGCCCCGAGGGCCCTGCAGTTTGTGGGCGGTGAGGCTGAGGGCATCCACCGGCAGCGCGTCAAAGTCGATCGGCTGGTGGCCCACCACCTGCACCGCATCGACGTGCAGGGGGATGCCCGCTTCGCGGCAGAGGCTGCCGATGGCCTGAAGCGGTTGCAGGGTGCCCACCTCGCTTTGCCCCCAGATCACCGACACCAGGGCCGTGGGTGGCGCCAGCAGGGGGCGTAGCCGCTCTGGATCAACCAAGCCACGGCGTTCCACGGGCAGATGCGCCACCTGCCAACCGCTGCGGCGGCGACGCTCCGCGGCCGCCAGGGTGGCCGGGTGTTCCACCCCGGTGATCACCAACCGGGAGCCGGAGCGCGCGTCGGGGCAACTGCCCAGCAGGGCCAAGTGAATCGCTTCGGTGCCGCCGGAGGTGAACACCACACGGCCGGCAGCGCATCCGAGCAAAGCAGCCAGGCGCTGACGCTGGCGCTCCAGCTGCTCCGCCGCCACCAGGCCAAAGCCATGCAGGCTGGAGGGGTTGCCCCAGGCCTCCTGCTGGCAACGCTGCATCGCCGCCTGCACCTCCGCTGCCATGGGCGTGGTGGCGCTGCAGTCGAGGTAGTGGAGGGGGTGGTGCCCCATGGCGGTTGCCCGGGCCGGGGCCCTCAGAGGTTCAGGCCCGGACCCTTGTCGAAGCGGGCGCGGGTGCGCGATTCCAGCGAATTCGTGGCGATCGAGACGAGGTCGTCGAGGGAGGTGCCGTTCAACAACGCCTCCACCCGGGCGCGTGCCTCGGCGCTGGGGCAGCGCTCCGGACGAATGCAGCCCTGGGTGCAGACCGTGGCGCAATCGATCTCAGCCCCCGGCTCCGGATCGGCGGGCGCTGGCGCATCGGTGCTGATGGCGGCGGCCTGGCTCCGGGCTGCGGCCACCTCCGCCGGGTCGGGGATCATCCCGTCGAAGACATGCTCGGCCGGCCCATCCATGAACACCTTGCCGGTGGTCTCATCCCAGTGGATCTGCAGGGGGCCGCCGGGAAGATCCAGGCGGGCCCGGCGGGCCGACAGGCCAAGGCTGTGCATGGCCACCAGGGTGGCGCAGGCGCCGGTGCCGCAGGCGAGGGTGGGGCCAGCCCCCCGCTCCCAGACGCGCATCACCAGGTGATCGGAGCTGATCACCTGCACAAAGTGGACGTTGGTGCGGGCCGGGAAAGCCGGATGGTGCTCAAACAGCGGGCCGAAGCGATCGAGATCGATCTCGTCCACGGCGGCCACCGGAATCACCACATGGGGGTTGCCCATGCCCACCGCCGCCACCGCAAAGCGTTCCCCCTCCAGCTCCAGCTCCCCCTCGGGCACGCCGGCATCGCCCGCCGCCAGGGTGGTGGGCACCTGGTCGGGCTCCAGGAACGGCGCCCCCATGTCCACCCGCACGGTGCCATCGGGCAGCAATTCCGGCACGATCCGCCCCGCCAGGGTGTCGATCTGCCAGGTGCGACCGGGGCCATCGCCATCCACATCCGCCAGGAAACGGGCCAGGCAACGGATGCCGTTGCCGCACATTTCCGGTTCGCTGCCATCGGCGTTGAAGATGCGCATGCGCAGCTCACCCCCCGCCTGGGGCGGCAGGGCGAGGATCACGCCATCGGCACCCACGCCGAAGCGGCGATCACACAGCTGCACCACCCGCTCCGGGGTGAGCCCGAAGGCCTGCTCCGGTTCGGCCGCGGCTCGGGCATCCAGCAGCAGAAAGTCGTTGCCCAGACCTTGGTATTTGCTGAACGGAAGGTTGCTGAACTCAGACACGCGCGGCAGCCTGAATGAAGGCTTGGGGTTGAGGCCGATCCTATGGGGACCAGCACGGAGCGCCACCCCCCGGGATTTGACCCCTCCCAACCGGGCATCCGTTGCCTGCAGCGCTGGATTCGCGACCAGACACCGATCCAGGTGGAGCTGCAG
This sequence comes from Cyanobacteriota bacterium, assembly GCA_041157425.1. Taxonomy (GTDB): domain Bacteria; phylum Cyanobacteriota; class Cyanobacteriia; order PCC-6307; family Cyanobiaceae; genus Vulcanococcus. The sequence continues at coordinate 7,662 of JBEBCX010000024.1, forward strand.
GGGGGGCGCCAGCTCCAAGGACGCCCCAGCTGGGTGGATGCGGACTATCTGGCGCTGCACACCGAGGCCGGTGCGCAGCCGGTGCTGGTGAACCGCACCGCCATTGCCCTGATCCAGGCTCAGACCTGAGGCTGTGGGAGCATCAGCGGCACGCCGTTCTGCCAGCCGTGAGCGACCCCAGCCGCTACCAACCCCAGGCGATTGAGGCGAACTGGCAACGGGCCTGGCAGGAGCAGGGGCTGCACGACACCCCGGAACTGGAACCCGGTGAGCAGGGCTTCTATGCCCTGTCGATGTTCCCTTACCCCTCCGGGAACCTGCACATGGGCCATGTGCGCAATTACGTCATCACCGATGTGGTGGCCCGGGTGCAACGGCTGCGGGGCCGCAAGGTGCTTCACCCCATGGGGTGGGATGCCTTCGGCCTGCCCGCCGAGAACGCCGCCATCGAACGGGGGGTGGATCCCGGCGTCTGGACCGACCAGAACATCGCCTCCATGCGCCGCCAGCTGGACCAGCTGGGGCTGTCGATCGACTGGCAGCGGGAGGTGGCCACCTGCCACAGCGATTACTACCGCTGGACCCAGTGGCTGTTCCTGCAATTCTTCGAAGCGGGCCTGGCCTATCGCAAGGAAGCCACGGTCAACTGGGATCCCATCGACCAGACCGTGCTCGCCAATGAACAGGTGGACGGTGACGGGCGTTCCTGGCGATCCGGGGCACTGGTGGAAAAGCGGAAGCTGCGCCAGTGGTTTTTGAAGATCACCGATTACGCCCAGGCGCTGCTGGACGACCTCGACGGCCTGGAGGGGTGGCCGGAGCGGGTGCGCACCATGCAGGCCAACTGGATCGGCCGCAGCACCGGTGCGGAGTTGCAGTTTGCGGTGGTCAACGACGACGGCACCGACACCGGTGAGCAGATCACCGTGTTCACCACACGGCCGGACACCATTTTCGGCGCCACCTATGTGGTGCTGGCCCCGGAGCATGCCCTGGTGCCGTCGCTCACCGGCGCCCCGCAGCGGCTGGCGGTGGAGGCCTTTTGCGATCTGGTGTCGCGGCAGAGCGAGCAGGACCGCACCGCCGAAGACAAGCCCAAGCGCGGTGTGCCGATTGGCGCCCAGGTGCGCAACCCCGCCAACGGCGCACTGATGCCGATCTGGATCGCCGACTATGTGCTGGCGGACTACGGCACCGGTGCCGTGATGGGGGTGCCGGCCCACGACCAACGGGATTTCCTGTTCGCCCGCCAGTACGAGCTGCCGGTGCAGCAGGTGATCATTCCCGAGGGCAGCGATGAACACGCCTTTGAGGGGGGTGCCTGGACCGAAGCCGGGGTGCTGATCCATTCGGGCCGTTTTGACGGCCTCACCACCACCAAGGCCAAGGCGGCCATCACCGCCGCCGCTGAGGCCGAAGGCTGGGGGCGGGAGCGGGTGCAATTCCGCCTGCGCGATTGGCTGATCTCCCGTCAGCGCTACTGGGGCTGTCCGATCCCCGTGATCCACTGCGACAGCTGTGGCGCCGTGCCCGTGCCGACGGAACAGCTGCCGGTTGAGCTGCCGCGGGATGTGGCCTTCACCGGCAAGGGGGCCTCCCCGCTGGCCCAACTGGAGAGCTGGGTGCAGGTGGCTTGCCCCTGCTGCGGCAAACCGGCCCGGCGCGAAACGGACACCATGGACACCTTCATGTGCTCCAGCTGGTACTTCCTGCGCTACAGCGACCCCACCAACAACCAATTGCCGTTCAGCCGGGATGCGGTGGATTCCTGGTTGCCCGTGGACCAGTACGTGGGCGGCATCGAGCACGCCATCCTGCACCTGCTGTATTCGCGCTTTTTCACCAAGGTGTTGCGGGACCGGCAGCTGCTCAGCTGCGGCGAACCCTTCACCAAGCTGCTCACCCAGGGAATGGTGCAGGGGGTGACCTACAAGAACCCCCACACGGGCAAATACATCCCCCCTTCAGAGGTGGCCGATGCTGACGACCCGCGCGATCCGGTCAGCGGCGAGCCGTTGGAGACGTTCTTCGAGAAGATGTCGAAGTCGAAGTACAACGGCGTTGATCCGGCCCAGGTGATCGACCGCTACGGCGCCGACACCGCCCGCATGTTCATCCTGTTCAAGGCGCCTCCCGAGAAGGATCTGGAGTGGGACGACGCCGATGTGGAGGGTCAGTTCCGCTTTCTGCAACGGATCTGGCGCCTGGTGGACACGGCCCTGGAGCGCGGCCTCACCCTGGCGGACGGTGCCGGGTCAGCGGCCGCCGTGCGGGCGGCCCTGGCGGCGGCCGGGGCAGACAACCTGCCGCCGGAGGATGCGGACCTGCGCCGCGCGGTGCACACCGCCATCGCCGCCATCAGCGAGGACCTCGACGGCGATTACCAGTTCAACACCGCCGTGTCGGAGCTGATGAAGCTCAGCAACGCCATGGCCCCCCTGCTGGCGGACTGCCACCCGGTGTTCGCCGCGGAAGCTCTGCGCACCCTGGTGGTGCTGCTGGCCCCGTTTGCGCCGCACCTGGCCGAGGAGCTCTGGCAGAAGCTTGGGGGTCGCACCAGCGGCGATTCCCTCAACGCCACAAGCGTGCACCGGCAGCGCTGGCCCGAGGCCGATGGCTCGGCCTTGGTGCGCGACACGGTGCCCCTGGTGATCCAGATCAAGGG